>DATLHP010000235.1:0-5561 GCA_035539835.1 Bdellovibrionales bacterium | reverse complement strand
GCTAAGATCTCTGGCGGAACAACCATCAATCTTTTTTCGAAACTCGGGTCTCGGACTTCGAAGTGGATTGTCAGCTGACCGACCTGAATCACGTCACCGCTGCGGAGAATCTTCAATTCATCTGCGGCCAGCGGCATTCCGTTGAGGATCGTTCCATTCGAGCTGCCGAGATCTCTGATGAAAACGCCTTGAGCCGTTGATGTGATTTCGAACTGTCGGCGACTTGCCTTGCGATCTGCGAGCGAGATCGTGCAACTTTCATCGCGTCCAGCGATCGATTTCTTTGAGTCAAGCTTGATACTGTTTTGTCGATTTTCTCCGTCGACGATACGAAGATAGAGATCTCCGGTCGAAGGAGTAGAAATGATTCTTGTGGCGTCGTCATCGCCGGCGAAGCTATCGCCACCGCCGTTGTATTTCGCAGGCAGATTGCCTGTCATGTCACCCGAAGCCATTGGGAGAATTTCATCTTGTTCGTCGCTGACAACCACAGACTCTTGCTCTTCAATCGCTTCAATGAAGGCGAAATCATAGCCGCCGAGTTTGAACACGGTCCCTGACTCGAGTTTGAGCGTCGACACTGGTGACCCTGCGTGAACTAAATCACCGAACTTCGCAATAACCTTTGCGGTCCATTCGCCATCGACTTCTGAGACGGTGAAGTGTTGCCGTGAGATACCCGGTTGTTCTTCGAGTTGAACATCGCAAGATGAGCTTCGGCCAAACGTATACTCGCGACCACTCTCTAGAGTGATCTCTTTCACGTCTCTGCCATGGAGTCTCAGCTTCAGTTTCAACCGCATTCTACTAACCGTTTCAATCCTTCTTTACTGGAAGCGTTCGGCTGCCAGTAGGTCACATTCTTTTTTTAAAGCTTCCGCTTCTTTAAATTTCACATCCGACTTGTTCGGAATTGCTTCGAGAGCTTTATCGAGTGCTGCCGAGCAACGTCCGTACATATTCTTTTCTTTGTAGCGGCGGCCTTCGAGAGTCAGGAGCGCCACCATTTCATCACGTTGCTTTTCGGCCAGTCGCATGTAGCGAAGGGCAAGTTCGTGTTCTGGATCAATGGCGCGAGCGGTTTCAAACGAGCGCATTGCACGTAGCCACTGTCCTTTTTGGTAATCACGAAAGCCAGAGACGTAGTGTCTCTGCGCTTCTTCATAGCGAGTTTTTTCCTCATCGCTTTTGAAAGTTCGATGCTTAACGATTTGAAGTACGCGTTCTTCAGAACTCGCAATGTCTTTTTCGATCGCTTCGTTGGTTCGAAGTGTTGGCTCTGCTGGTTTCTCGGGTGGAGTCGAGTTGAGAAGCCAAACGAGAATTCCGCCGACGACAGCAACGACGATATAGAACGTCGTTTTGCTATTCCCTTGCTGAGCGCTACTTTGTGACTTCGGAGCGCGTGCTTCGAAGCTATCGAAATTTGGTGGTGGCGGCGGCGCCTGTGGAAACTGCACGACGTTTCCTGGCGCTCTTGGTACCGGAGGAGCCAGCTGCACGGCCTCGACGATGAATTGAAATTCAGTTTCACCGATGCGAATCAGATCACTGTTGCGAATCGATGCACTTGAAACCAAAGAGCCGTTCACTTGAAGGGCCGAGCGCGAGCTCACATCGACGATGGTGATTTTATCCATCGCGAATTCGATCACGGCAGCATTGCGGCTGACCTTAGGATCTTTGAGTGTCACGTTGCTGTCGCTTCCGCGTCCGATGGTCACGCGAGGAGGCAAAAGCTGGAAAACCGAACCCTGATCGGGACCGGATTTGACCGATATCAAGAATTTGAATCCCGTGCGCGGGAGGGCTTGTGCCGACATCAGCCACCACCACTTGGATTCAAAGTAATAAAGAAATACGCCGGATCATTGGCTTCCATTACGGCTTGACCGCAGATCTCATAGCTATTTCCCGAGAACGGAATATCGCTCAAGGCAATGTCGCCGACAGCCTGTCGCATCCGCGGCAATAGATCGACAAGGTTTTGCTGAAGAGCCATATCGGGAATCTCAGTCAAAGGTCGTCCAACGAGATTCACACCGCCGCCAACAATGTGATCGAAGGCTGGGTTCGTTGCGATAACGCGATCATCGATCGCATTCACGGCAATCGCTGGAATCGGAATCATTCGCACGAGGTTCGATGCTTCGATATCGCGATTGATCACTGGTCCTGACGGACCTTGGAAGCCCGAGCTTTGTCCCACTCGAGTCAGCGCACTATTCATGTTGATGATGAGCTTCTCGAGTGCAGGAAACTGATAAGAAGTTTTAAGGTCATCTCTGCCTTCACGAAGTGCCTCATCGAGATCGCTACTCGCTTGTTCGACCGGATGTTCGATCAGACGAATCAAGAAGAAGAACAAGATAAGGCCGGCAAGAAGTGCAATACCCAAAGTCTTAATGAAAAGAGCAAAAGTCTGCTCAGAGTTCATTGCCAAAGTTCCGGTGTCATAGAGCACAACGGCATAGGCGGCAATGGATTGATTTCCGGTTTCGGCACTGTAGTACGTGATCGGTACGGCGACGCCGAGTGTGGCGCCATCAACGAATTCGGCGTACTCGCGTTCTTCGCGTCGAACCTTGTTGATGAACGGTTTACTTTCGAATTCGCCCCGCTTGTTGGCTGGTGCGATGACGGTCCCGTCTTTGGCGCTGATGATGTAGGCGCCAGTGACGCCTTCTTCGAGTTCAGCGGCGCGAATATCAATCGAAGCTTCATTTCGTTCGACGACAAAGCGTTTATTGGCCTCCCGCATATTGCGCGCAATCGTTTTGGCGCGGCGAACGCTTTCGGCCTGAATGTTCTCACGAGTCGTTGACGCAATTGGAATAATCGAAAGCGCCGTCACGGCAACGACGAAGATCGCGACCATTCCCAAAATCGCCCAACGATAGGGAAGAGACTGAGCCGTGGCATAGAGTCCAGGCATCGCAATCGTCTCTATATATGTCTGAATCCAAGTCAGCAGGCCTGAACTCGAAAGATTAGCCGGAGTCGGAGCCGCTGCTACTGGGTCTTGATAAGCTTGTGCTTGCAACTGATCCGGAGCCTGGCCGAAGTCCTGTTGCGCAACTGGTTGCTGCATCGACTGTTGATGCATTTGTACAGCCGCATTGCCGGCCCAAGATGGAGCAGCAGGGAAGTTTGGTGCCCTCTGCTGATCTGCTACTTGCAGAACATCAAAGAGAATATCGTGGAGCCCGACTTTGTCCCCAATGGACAGTCGTTGATTTTGAATGCGAACACCATTAACGAAAGTTCCGTTTCGCGAATTCAAATCCGTCAGGATCATTTTATCTGAAACGATCAAAATCGTTGCATGCTCTTTCGAGACCGACGTCGATGCCACTTTTACAGTGCACGTCGATCCGCGGCCGAGGGTGTGTTTACCCTCAGTCAGTGGGAAGATCGTTCCGGCTTGTGAGCCGGTGAGAATTCTAATCGCCCACATGCAATTGATCTCCAATTTCGATCGCGAGCGACTTCAATGTTCCACCTGAAAATTCAAATGCATCGACGGCGCCGAAGATCGGCATCGTCATTCGCCAAGGAGGAAGATCGCGATACACGGCCTTCACATGCATTCCTTCATCGACGAAAACGACGTCGATGGGATAACGCATGAAAAACGTATGAACACTGTTGCAGGGCGAAAGAGACGAAGCGCGAATCCAAAGCGTAGAGCCTTCGTCGAAACTTTTCGTTCCGAGAAGCCCTTTGGCGCGCGAAAAGAAATCGTTGGCAACAATCACGTTACCGGCGAGTTCTTGATTTCGGCTCTTGTTCAACAGTTTCATCACTTAACAGCTCACTTCTTTCCGTACATAAAATTCAATGCCACCGGCGCAAAGACCATGATGAAAACCGCCGGCAAGATAAACAGCATGAGCGGGATCAGGATTTTTTGCGACGCTTGAGCGCCAGCTTTCTCTGCGCGTACGAACCGTTCGACACGCATCTGTGCTGATTGATCTTTCAAGACAGTCGAGATGCTTGTTCCGGTCGAGTCGGCATCGACGACGACGTTGACGAAGCTTGAGACCTCTTGCATGTCGAGTCGTGCGCTTAATCCACGCAAAGCTTGTGCGCGCGAACTACCGAGTGTGATGTCTCGTAAGACGATCGCCATCTCATCAGCGAGAACGCTCTTGCCGCGCGTGCGCTCAACGATTCTTTGAATGGCGCCTTGGAAGTCGAGGCCGGCTTCTGTTGCGAGTGCCATCAGGTCGATGAAAAATGGAAGATCGATACGAACCGAGCGCTGGCGTTTTTCGCGTTCTGCTTTCGCATGTAAGTGTGGCATCTGCCAACCAAACGCCGCGAATAGAATGAAGATGATCGGGTTGTAGTTGTACTGGAGCGCAAAATTCAAAATGATCAACACGATCGGGAAGAGGACGCCCCAAAGCATTTGCATGCCGATGAATTCGTCTTCGTTGAGCTCGGCGCTCATTCCACTCGTCATCAAAAGTTTTGAGAGCCTTTTGCGATAGCTGACGCTCTTGATCTTCACGGCCCACTGGATCGTGAATTGATGCGTGAGTGAGCGCGAGATTTCGATGGCTGGTGATTTCGATTTTTCCGGCTCGGTGCCTGAAGCCCATGAGAGCGCCTTCATGTCCTCGTTCTTCGAGAACAAAATCGAAACGGTCCAATAGATGGCGCCACCTGCCATCAGGATGTAAATGTACGGAAGGAATCCACTTCCCATTGAACCTCTTTCCGTGATGTAAATGGCCTTATGCGACCACGCCTCGTTTTGGCTTCTCAATCGCCACGCCGCCGCGAACTTCTCGCGAAAGCCGGTTTTGAGTTCACACACACGTCTCTTCAAATATCGGAAATTCCCGATGAAAACCTGAATTTGCCCGACCAAGTTCGAGGTCTAGCGAGTGACAAAGCTGATGCATGGTTAGACACAGTTAAGCCATCGGAACGAGAAGGAATTCTTCTACTCACCGCAGACACTGTCGTCATTCTCGACGGAAAAATCCTCGGCAAGCCCAAAGACCAGAAAGAAAATCGCGAATTTCTCGAGCGACTTTCGGGACATTTTCACGAAGTGATCACAGCCGTTTGTCTAGTCGAGGGCTCAACTGGCAAAAAGATCGTCGCTCACGAAACTTCAACGATCTATTTTCGTAAGTTGAATGCGATTGAAGTCGAGGCGTATGTCACCAGTGGCGATGGTCTCGATAAAGCCGGTGGATACGGAATTCAAGGTGAAGCAGGAAAGTTCGTCGAGAAACTCGAAGGACCTTTTGATAATGTGATGGGTTTGCCGGTCGAATTGATTGAGCAATTGCTACGTGAAAACGGCTGGGAAGTCGCGAGGAAACCAAAATGAGTTCGATCAGAGAAAATGTGAGCAAGGTCAAGCAACGCATCGCCGATGCCGCAGCCAAAGCGGGTCGCTCGCCCGACGAGATTCGCTTACTAGCAGTTTCAAAAACGAAACCGATCGAATTTCTGACGGAGGGAGTGAACGCGGGTCTCGATCTCTTCGGCGAAAACTATGTGCAAGAAGCTGTGGAAAAAATCGCGAAGATTCCAGA
>DATLHP010000234.1:0-10475 GCA_035539835.1 Bdellovibrionales bacterium | reverse complement strand
CCGGCGCTTCGTAAAGAGCTCGAGTCTGGTAAAACGCCTCCTTACGAATTTGGCTGTACACTTGGGCGAGCTGACATCAATAACTTCACGGCAATCTTTACGGGTGAGCACCGCGCGCATTTTATGGGCTCGATCAACGAGTTCTTTATCGGTGTGACTCACATTGTTTCTCGGTACGGTGGGTACGTTCACGAATTTGTCGGCGACGAAGTGCTTTTCTATTTCAAAGACGAAGATCACGAGAACTCGGCCGCCATCGGCCTTTCGGCTCTTCGAGACATCTGTGATTTTGCAAATGAACTCAGCGAGCGCACGCAGAGCGAGGCTGGTTATGACTTCCGAGTGAAGTCGTCACTTGCTACTGGCATTTTGCGCTTCGGGCCACTGGTCGATGCTTTCGCTCTTGCAGGCCCGCCGCTGATCGAAACAGTTCGTATGCTCAGTCACGTTCACGAGAAGTCTGAGAACACGATTCTCTTTGATGATTTAGTTCAAGAGAGAACGTCGTTTCTGTGCCGAAGCCTGAGCGACAAAGTCGTCATGCTTAAAGGTCTTCAGGGCGCACGTCGTCTTCATCGATACCAAGCACACACGCCACTCTCACTTCATTTGCGACAGGGTGAAGCGACGAATATCGAACTTACGACGTTCTATCGTTCGGATGACGAGATCTGCGAGATCCTTGCGTTCGTCCGAGACAACGTCGACAAACTTCCGAGCCAACATCTCAATAAGCTCTTGTCTCTGTTCAAGCGCTATCGTGTTACCCGCTCGTCAACGAATGTTCGTCGCTCATATCTTGGCCTTCTCGAGAATTTTGTTGAGAAAGTTCAAACCAACTCGTCTGAAGAGAATCACTTCTTATTGGCGACGCTGGTCGCGGCCGCTTCGCATCTGTTCACTGCACAAGACATGCAAGGTGATTTGCGTGTGAAGATGTTGGAGTGTCTGAAGGTCGAAAGCCGTCGCGTCGTCGCCAACACTCTCGATGTCTTTGCTGATCTTGATCCAATGGCTGGCGAGCAGATATTCCAAGATCTCATGCAGCTGAACGACAACCGTATTGCCGCAAACTCGCTCGTCAAAGAAGGACGTCGCGCGTGGGATGCGAAAACTGCCCGCAAACTCGATCGGATGCTCACCGTTCAAAGTCCGTATTTCAAGGCGAGTGCGCTCTATGCCCTTGGCGAAATTGCGGTTCATCAAAAGAAATCAGATCCAGTGGCATTTGCTGCCGACGATCGTCTTGAAAAACAACTCGCGCAGCTTCCGAAGTTCGCGTTCCACGCCAATCTAATGGTGCGCAGACAGGCTTTGAAAGCGATTGAGAAGTGCGATCGCACAGAATCTCTCGAAACAGCTTTCAAGATGTCTCAAGGAAAACTCGATCAAGCTGTACGCGCCGACGTCGTCGACTATCTTGCACGCGTGCAAGCACCGTCTGCGCCAGAGCAGCAACACGTCAGAAAGCTACGAGCCGTTTGACGCGCCTCGGGCCAAAAAGCGAGCTGGTACCCTATAGGAAGCTGTGTTTTTCGGCGATGGTGTTGCATCGCTCGAAGTCTGCCAGTGTGAAACCTTGTTCGCGTTGTAGGGCTTCGTATTCGTGAATCATATCGAATGCGAAAACGCCTGGGTCGTCGGTGTTGATCGTGCACAAGACGCCGTTGTTCATGAGTTTGCGAATAGGGTGTTCTTTTACTGAAGCGACCGCGTTAGTTAGCCAGTTTGATGTTGGGCAAACTTCGAGTGGGATCTCGTTTTTCGCCATGAACTCCATCACCTTTGGATCGCGGAAAATCTGGATACCATGTCCGATACGTTCAGCGCCGAGAAGTTCAACGGCTTCGCGCACACGCTGAGGTGCTTCTGGAAAATTCGCCTCACCTGAATGGATCGTGATGTGAAGGCCAGCGGCCTTTGCTCGTTCGAAGTGTTTTGCAAAAGGTTTTGCATCAAAGCCGACTTCGTTGTCGGCCAAATCCAAGCCGACAAACGTGTCACGATTCGCAATCGCGAAGTCAGTCACGCTCGCCGCAACAGAAACCGGAAGAATACGCTGAATAATCGCAATCAACCCGACTTTCACCGGAAACTTCGCACGCGCCCGATCCACTCCGCGGACCAAGGCAGCATGAATTTTATCAAACGTCAGGTGTGGGTGACCTTCGGCGATAAAGGTCGGAGCATAGCGGAGCTCTAAGATACGAATGCCTTCTTCGAAAGCATCTTCGACAGCCTCAAAGCCCAAGCGCTCTAGAATCGCCTCAGAACTCAAAATCTTCTGTGTCGCCAAGAACTTGTTCAGAACTGCCTCAAGATCCACCATCGGCGTCGTGACTAGGTATTTCTCGGCAAACGCTTCTGGTGCTTCTGGAACCTCGAGCCCGGCCTCGCGAGCCAGCTCACGCATCGTCGAAAGCCGCATTGAGCAATCGAGGTGGCGGTGGAGTTCAACCTTCGGAATTTTGCGCAGTTCGGAAGCCGTCATGGGCGCCATCCTAGGAGGGGAATCTCATTGACGCAAGGTTCAAGTCGCGAGAGAAAATCCTGTAATCAAATCATAAGGGTAGGCCATGACGACACCTTCAAACGCTCTCGTCCCATTGAAGATTAAAACGCGCCTCGCACCGACTCCGAAGTCAAAACCAAAGTATGCGAGCACAGTGCAGCTCTTCTCTGGCGAATCGATGCAGGTCGCCGACCCAAAAGCGACGCGCGCGATGGTTGCTTTGATGGACATGAACGCGCAACACGGCGGCGCGGCTTCTCACTACGGCGGCCCAGCAGCTTTCGCAGAGTTGATGTCGGCAACTCACGGCCTGATGTTTCATCTCTCTGAGAAAGCCAGAGTCGATTGGTCAGAGGCATTCAACTTTGTGAACGATGCCGGCCACTGCGAAAACTGTCTTTACGCATTGAAGGCGAACTACGGTTTTGCCGATCTCTCAATCGAAGCTCTTAAAAAATTCCGCTCAATTGAAAGCCCACTCACTGGCCACGGCGAAGCACACCTCTTTCCAGAGGGCGTTCAAGTTTCAAACGGTCCGCTCGGTTCAGGAGTTCCGCAAGCACAAGGCCTCGCGATTGCCGACGCACTCTCCGGAAAAAAACGTGTCACCATCTGCGCACTCTCTGACGGTGGCGCAATGGAAGGCGAAGCAAAAGAAGCACTCGCAGCGATTCCAGGTCTCGCAAAACGCGGAAAAATGGCGCCGTTCGTTCTTCTCATCAGCGACAACCGCACAAAGCTCTCAGGCCGTATCGATACCGATGCGTTCTCGATGGAGCCAACCTTCCAATCGCTTGAAAAACTTGGTTGGAGAGTGATTCGCCTCGAAGACGGTCACCATCTTCAAGCCTGTGTCGCAACGATCGACGATGCGATTCAACAAGTGACGGCTGATCCAACGATGCCGATCGCCATCCACGCGCGCACGATCAAGGGCAAAGGCTCAAAGAAAGCCGAAGCTTCATCGACGGGCGCTCACGGCTTCCCTTTGAAAAAAGCAGAAGAATTGCCAGCATTCCTCGCTGAGATCTACGAACCAAATCCAGTTCCGCAAGAATTCACAGCGTGGGCTGAAGAGTGCAAAGCATGGGAAGTCGCAAAAGCAGCGAAACCGAAAAAAGAAGCAAGCACATCGGCCGGCGCTGTTCTGCTCGCAAAAACGGGTAACGAAAAAATCCAAGTCGGCGTCGCCAGCGCATTGATCAAAGCTCGTCAAAGAGGTTTGCCAGTCGTTTCAGTTTCGGCGGACTTGCAAGGTTCAACGGGTGTTGCTGATTTCCAAAAAGCACATCCAGAATCGACTCTCGATGTTGGTGTTGCTGAATCAAACATGATCTCGACGGCGACAGGTCTTTCAATCGCTGGTTACATTCCGATCGTCGATACGTTCGCACAATTCGGTGTTACGAAAGGTGCTCTTCCGATCACGATGGCGAGCCTTTCGCTGGGTCCTGTGATCGGAATCTTCTCGCACACGGGATTCCAAGACGCGGCCGACGGAGCTTCTCACCAAGCATTGAGTTTCTTTGCGCAAGTTTCGAGTATTCCGCATGTCGAAGTTTACTCGCTCTCGACTTCAAGCGAAGCCGAAGCTCTTTTGACTCAAGCACTCGATTCATTCGCAGCTGATCGCAAAGCCGGAAAAGTTCCGCCAACGCGAATCTTCTTTTTGGGTCGCGAACACTTCCCGAAGCGTTTGATTGCCGAAACTGAGGCGTACGCGCTTGGTAAAAATCAGATCGTCTTTGATAACTCTGGTGCGCACTCGAAGTCAGTGACCATCGTTGCATCGGGTTCGCTGATTCCTGAAGCGTTGAACGCAGCAGACATCATGGCGAGCCAAGGTACTGGTACCATCGTCGTGCATGCATCAGCGGTGAATCATCCAGATCTCAAGACGGTCAAATCAGCACTCGCACGCACGGGTGGTCGCATGATCACTGTTGAAGAGCATCGTCTCGTCGGCGGAATGGGCGCAATGCTCACGCATGCACTCGCTATCGAGGGTGAAACGTTCAAACTGAAATCACTCGGTGTTGGCGATCACTTCGGTCAAAGCGCGTACTCGGCGCACGAGCTCTATGCGAAACACGGTATGGATGCGACTGCGATCGCGAAAACGGCAGCGACTCTCTAAGTCGTCGCTCTCACATCGCCAGAAAAAGAAAAAGGCGCCTCACGGGGCGCCTTTTTTATTCGATTGCGAAAGCTCGAAACAATTAAGCGTCAGTGCGCTTTTTTGTTTTTTGCGCGTCAGCGACGTGCTCGTCTTCTGAAGCGCTCAGCTTTTCGCGTTTTGCTGTATCAGTGACGTCGATTTCATCGCCTTCAAGACCCTTCTTGAAACCGCGAATCGCTTCGCCAACGCCTTTGCCGAGTCCTGGGAGGCGCGATGGTCCGAAGAACACCAGAAGGATGATCAGAAGTGCAAAAATGTGGAAACCACTCAAGCCCATAAAAACTCCCTATCAGTTCAGATACTATCGGTCTTTTCGTCCAAATTCTTCTCATTCTCAGACTGAGACGCTTCATCCGCACCATTGGTCTGAGCCTGGTCACCTCGACGTTTGCGTGGCGGACGCCGACGACGCTTTGGTTTACCTTCGCCTTCAGCTTCGATGAGTTCGTCAGCCAGTTTCGTCATGGCCGTCTGCCAGAAATCGATCTGCCCTCGGTCGAGGAGGAAGTCGGCTTCGGCTAAACGTAGGGCGAGTTTAAACCCTTCATTCTTCATGAATGCAAGCTGACGTCGCTCGCCGCGGCGTTTGAACTCTTCAGTTCGTCCCAACCCCGGAAGAAGCTCGACAGCTTTCGTTAAAACCGTCTGTTCGAACTTATACATCCCAAGTTCTTCGCGCATGAACGCTTGCATGAGTTCGTCTTCGATTTCGATCGGCGTTTCGCGCAGTGATGGACCAAGACGTAAAGCCTGAAGCATAGAAAGCGTAAGCCAAGCAAAGAGCTGTGCCGTGTTCGAAGGATCATCGACCGCAGTACGATAGGCTTCGAAGTGTTGCAGGAAGAGTTCTTTGCGTTCTGCATTCTCGAGAAGCTGATGCAGAGTCGGCGTTACATATTTCAGAATGCCGAGATCGAAACATTCAAGAAGTGCGAGCTCAGGTTCGGCAAGGCGCAGGATCTTTAGAATCTCTTCGCGCTTGCGAGGCAGAACCGACTTCACAAGTTCGCTAGCATTGCGAACCATCGCTGCACGAAGATCGGCTTCGATAGTGAATCCAAGTTTGTGCGCAAAACGAAGTCCGCGAAGAATACGAATCGGATCTTCTTTCAGGCGCGTGTCTGGATCACCGATCATTCGCAAGACGCAAGCTTTGATATCCGGAAGGCCGTTCACGTAATCGATCAATTTTTCTTCGATCGGATCATAGAACAAGGCGTTCACGGTGAAGTCGCGGCGACGAGCGTCTTCTTCAGGCGTTCCGAAGACGTTGTCGCCCATCGGTGCACCTTCAGGAAAATCTTCGGCCTTCGTTTCGCGACGGAATGTCGCAACTTCGAATTGTTGCGAATCACGTTTGACGAGAACGAGACGGAAACGCTTGCCGATGATGAACGACATGTAGATCAGTCGTTTCACCTGTTGCGGGTTTGCCATCGTCGCGATGTCGTAATCTTTTGGGTGAATACCCAAAAGCAAATCACGCACGCATCCGCCGACGAGATATGTTTCGAATTCGTTTTTTTTGAGAGCTTTCACGATTCCATAAGCATGAGAATCGATCCAGTCCTGGTGCAGATGCGGTTTTCGCGTGACTTCCATTAGGCGGCCATTATAGCCCCGGGAGGGAGCAGCTTAGAAACAAAATGTCTGTATTGTCGAAGTTCTATCATCAGATCACCGGCCCGGCCGAATCCGAGAAAAAACTCGTTTTCCTTCACGGGGTCATGGGCTTTTCGGCCAATTGGCGCCGAATTGCTCGTGCATTCGAGAACGAGTATCAAGTTCTCGTGTACGACCAACGCGGCCATGGGCGGTCGTTTCGGCCTCCAACGGGCTACGGACCAGATGATTATGCGAGCGACTTGCTCGAAATCATCAATGAGCTCGGCTGGCAGAAGATTCACCTCGTCGGGCACTCAATGGGCGGGCGAGCAGCCTTCCATTTCGCGACCAAACACCCAGATCGCGTGACTCAGCTTGTTATCGAGGACATCGGGCCAAGTATGTATCCGGCCGGAGCCGATCTGGTCAGCCGACTTCTTGATTCAGTTCCGGTCCCTTTCGAAAGCAAGCGGGCGGCCCGAGCCTGGTTCGACACCGAGTTTCAGCAAATCTATGCGAATAACCCTAAGAGAGAGCAGCTTGCTGAGTACCTTTACGCCAACCTCTCTGAGAACGAGCAGAAAGAAGCGGTGTGGCGATTTTTTGAGCCCGGCATTCGCGAGAGTATCTCTCAGGGACGATCTCGTGAGCGTTGGGAGGATATTTCGGGCCTAACAATTCCAACTCTGGTGATCAGAGGCGAAATGTCGACCGATCTTCCGCGCGAAATTTTTGATCGGATGCTCGCGGCCAACCCCCGAATCGAGGGTGTCGAGGTTCTCAACTCAGGCCACTGGATCCACGCCGATCAGCCCGAAGTGTTCATCGAGACACTTCGTCGATTCTTCAATCACGAGCCTCTTGCCAATCTCTCTGGCATCCGTCTTTGACAAAAAATAGGGTCGAAGCTAGAGTCATCCGAAGGGTTTGACCGCATGTGTTAAACCCGCGGCACGGCTCTTAAAGTTTCGTTCTCAATTGAGCCGATCGCCTTGGAAAGCACACATATACAGCTGAAGAAGAACTGAAAGAAACCGATGGCACTCAAATTCTCTGAACTGAACCTGCACCCGTCGCTGATGGCGGGAATCACGAAACTCGGCTTTGAAGAAACCACTCCAATTCAAGAACTCACGATGCCACACGTCCTCGAAGGACGTGACGTCGCTGGTCTTGCGCAAACTGGAACTGGAAAAACAGCCGCATTTTTACTTCCGATCATGGAGCGCATCGTTCGCTCCCGCTTGAACCCGGATCAACTTTCGCCAGAAGAAAAAGAACTCCGCGAAAAACGGATGCTTCCGGATTGGCGCCCGAACCAATTCGTATTGGTTCTCGTTCCAACGCGCGAACTTTGCGAACAGGTCTACGAGAGCGCGGTAAAGCTTGCCGGTCCAAGTGAGCTTCGCGCCGCTTCGATCTACGGCGGCGTTGCTTACGAAAAACAAAAAGAAGCACTTCGTAACGGTGTCGAGTTCATCATCGCGACTCCGGGTCGCTTGATCGATCTCTACAAAGAACATCTCGTCGACTTGAAACAGGTTCGCGCGATCATCTTCGATGAAGCGGATCGCATGTTCGACATGGGCTTCAAAGATGACATGAAGTTCATTCTTCAGCGCGTTCCGAAAGAGCGTCAGTTCTTGGTCTTCTCGGCCACTTTGAACCTCGATGTTTTGAATACGGCTTACCAATTCGGCGCAAATCCAGTCGAAGTGAACGTCAGCCGCGATCAAGCGAAAGCTGAAAACGTCGAAGATAAAATCATTCACGTCGGCCAAGACGAAAAAGCTTCGCATCTTCTTTCTCTCTTGAAGCTTCACAATCCGCGACAAGCGATCATCTTCTCGAACTTCAAAATGAACGTTCCGCGCCTTGCTCAGTTTTTGTCTGACAACGGTGTTCCTGCTGTCGGAATTTCGTCGCTGCTGACTCAGTCACAACGAAACCGCGTTATGGAGCAGTTCAAGGGTTCAAGCGAACACAACGTTCTCGTTGCGACTGACGTTGCTGCCCGCGGCCTCGACATCAAAGGTGTCGACATGGTCGTTAACTACGAACTTCCAGATGATCCAGAGAACTATGTTCACCGCATCGGCCGCACCGGTCGTGCTGGTGAAAAAGGAATCGCGTTCTCGCTGGTCAGTGATCGTGATGTCGACGCTCTCACACGCGTTGAACAATATTTGAAACACAAAGTAACGACAGACTTCCTCGAAGAATCGCAACTCGTGAAAGAGTTCAAAGCGATGCAGAGCGATCGCCCTGATCGTGGACCACGTCCACAAGGTGGCGGCGGTCGCGGAGAAGGTCGCGGCCCAGGTCGTGGCGGACCACGCGGTGAAAGCCGTGGTGGTGGCGGACGCGGCGGTCGTGATGGCGGTCGTCCAGAGCGTGGACCTCGCGGACCACGTCCCGAAGGTGAACAGCGTGCCGAGGGACAAGGCGGAGGACGTCGCGATCAACGCGGGCCTCGTCCACAAGGTCCGAAACCACAAGCTGCACAAGCCGGTGGCGAGCAAAAACAAGGCGGAGGACGCCGCGATCAACAAGGTCGTCGCGACAATCGTGAACAACGCCCAGGTCAGCCAGGCCGTGGTGGTGAAGGCCGCCGCGATAATCGCGGACCACGTGATCAACGTCATGCGGGTCAAAACGGAAACGGCAATGGTAAACACCAGCACGGACGACGTGATGGTAAACCGCGCTCAGGTCCAATTCCAAAAGGACAAACGCCACCACCGAAAACAATCGGAGCGAAGGTCGGCGGATTCTTTAAGAAATTATTCGGCGGGTGAAACGAAAAGGCGATCTGACGATCGCCTTTTTTATTTCTGCTTGTGACGGTTCTGTGCGCGCCAGCGAATGATCATGGTCGCGCAAAAGAGAAGCATGATCCCAAGTCCCAGCGCGATTTTCGAATTTTGAACTCCAAAAATCGCATACAGGCTCAAGGCCAAATAAGCATAAGGCTGTGCTTCGTAGAAAACACCTTCGACATCAGCGTCGTTTCTTGCTTTCAGGCGCATGCGCAAAATGAAAGCGGCGACGAACATCGCGACGAGAGCGAAGGCGACACCAATCTTACTCGGCTGTTGGCTTGAGATAACGTACACACCCAAGCCCAAGAGCAAAAACGGTTTACTTTGGTAAAAGATCCGTTCGAGTTCTTCCATCGATTATTTATTCCAGGCGAACGTTTTGATGATCTGGTTGCAGCCCTTGAGTGATTCGCGGAATTTTTTCTGATCGTCACGGCAAGTGAGAATCACAGCCTTTTTGTCCTTCAAGAACAAAACTTGGCGAAGCTGCTTTTTGCTGTCGCGATTGATCAGATCGAGCACGAAACCTTTATTGCCGTTTTGAGCAAAGGCTTTTGATCCGATCACGTCGAATCCGTAGCGTGGGTATGCCTTCATCCATTTCTGAACGTAAGCGTCGAGAGTCGTCTCTTTTTTAAGTTCGTCGATTCGAACAGTGAGAGCCGCTGTTCCCGGAGAGTCGTACATCGTAGCGACGAATTTATTGTCTTTCGGGCCTTCTGTTTGTTTCCAGTCAGTGCCACCAGCGCTGATCACGAAACCTTCCGGCGAGCGGAAGAGGCCGAGCTGTGGAGAAACAAGTTTAGAACTTGTGCTTCCCGGAATCGGAGCGGCGATTGCCACCTGTCCAAGAACCAGTGCACCCAAAAGAATCGCCAAAGACGTGATTTGTTTTTTCATGTCTAAAGCGTAGAGCACGAATCGCGTGCTCGTCAAATCACTCGGCTGACTTCGAGCACGAGGCCTGGTCGCGGCTGAAATCCATCATGAAAAGATGTTTAGATCCGCTAACCTCTGTAGAAAACACGATATTTCTGCCATCGGGGCTGAACGCGGGCTCCATCAAATTCGACTCTGATTTGGTCAATCGAATCAGACAGTCTAGTTTTATGTCGTAGATAAACAGATTGAAGACTCTGCCTCCTGAATTTGAACTAAACAAGATCGCCTCGTTCGAGGGGTGCCAAGCCGGATCACGGCTCACACTCTTTGCATCGCCAATGGCCTTCGCCGACTTCAAATCAATGCCTGTAGCGATATAGATCTGCGAGCGACCGTCAACAGTGCGAGCAAATGCGAGATTTTTTCCGTTCGGAGAAAACAGCGGCTGCGATTCGTTGCTCTCTTTGGCTGAAAG
>DATLHP010000233.1:0-2814 GCA_035539835.1 Bdellovibrionales bacterium | reverse complement strand
ACATGACCTCGGGTGAAAAACGCCAGGGTGCCTCGACGATCACCCAACAGGTGGCACGCTCGCTTCTTCTCTCAAGTGAAAAAACTTATACACGCAAAGTGAAAGAGATTTTGCTCGCTCAGAAGATGGAGCGAAATCTTTCGAAACAAGATATTTTGTTTCTCTACCTGAACCAGATCTATTTCGGTGACGGCGCTTATGGCGTCGGCACCGCTGCTGAAGTTTACTTCCGAAAGACGCCTGAAAAATTGACGGTCGCTGAGGCCGCGATCCTCGCAGGTCTGCCGCAGGCTCCAAGCAGTTATTCGCCGACTCGAAGCCCTCTTAAAGCAAAAGCCCGTCAGCGTTACGTTCTTTCGCAGATGTATTCGAACGGCAACATCACCAAAGAAGAATACGAAAAGTCTCTCAACGAGCCGATCACGGTCTATATCAGCAAAGAAGACAAGCAAGTCGCGCCTTATTTCGTCGAGGCCGTTCGCCAAATGCTCATCGACACCGTCGGCGGAAAAGCGCTTCTCGATGAAGGTTTGAAGATCTACACGAGCATCGACTATGCGGCGCAAGTCGCAGCCAACAAAGCCGTGCAAGAGGGTTTGCGTGCACTCGACAAACGCCAGGGTTGGCGCGGAGCTCTCGGTAAAGTCGAATCGCCAGAAGAACAAGAGCGCTTTCTTTCGGACACACGCAAATCTCTGATCGGAGAAACGGCGCCTGTTCGCGTGATTCTGCCAGATGGAAAATTCGAGGCTGAAAAAGAACTCGAGGTGTATCACAAGCGCGACGCGAAGGGCGCGATTCTCACGAACATCCCGCCTTATGTTGCCAAAGGGCAAATCGTCGAAGGTGTTGTCACGAAAATCGATGACGGCCTTGGACTCGTGACAGTGCGCTTTGCCGAAGGCATCGGCCTTATCGACATCGAAGAAATGTCGTGGGCCCGCAAACCTGACAACACGATCAAGTGGGAAAACGCAGCGAAGATCGAAAAGCCGAGTACGGTTCTTAAAAAAGGCGACATCGTTTCTGTTCGCGTTTTCAACGACAAATTCGCGAGCCTTCGTCTACAACAGCCGAAGAAAAAGGGCGCGACTCCTCCGGACGCAAAGTACTTTCAAGAGTATGCTCACCTGCTTCTTGAGCAAAAACCGATCGTCGAAGGTTCTTTGATTTCGTTTGATCAGCGAACTGGCGAAGTCATTGCGATGGTTGGTGGTTTTGAATTCGTTCGAAACAAAAACGAGTTCAACCGTACGATCCAGGCAAAACGCCAAACTGGGTCATCGTTCAAAACGATTGTTTACGCTGCCGCTCTCGATCGCGGTTACACTCCGGCGACTCCGATTCAAGATGCTCCGATCGTTTACGACACTCAAGAAGAGGGCCAAGAAGAAGGAAAGACGTGGAAGCCTCACAACCACGGACAAAAATTCGAAGGCGACATTCTTTTCAGAAAAGCTTTGATCCGCTCACTCAATATTCCAACGGTCAAGATTCTCGAAGACGTCGGTGTTCAATGGGCGATGGATTATGCAAAACGCCTCGGCGTCTTTAGCCCTCTCAACCCTGATCTTTCTCTTGGTCTCGGCTCGAGCTCGCTGACTCTCTACGAGATGACGAAAGTATTCTCGCAGTTCGGTCGACTCGGTCAGCGCATTCGCCCTATCGTGATTCACAAAGTTCTCGATCACTCGGGCCGCGTGATTCAGCAAGAGACGTCGCTGGATAAACGTTTTGAAAAAGAGATCGCTGATCTCGATGCCTATATGGAAGAAAGACGAGTTGCGACGACAGCTCCTCCGCCGATCGCAAAAACGGTCGCAGAAGCGGGCATGGAGCCCGGACCACCACGCACTTCATCGATCTTCTTTGACAACGCCAATCAACTGATTCGCCCGCAAACGGCTTATCTGATGACCACGCTCCTTTCGGCAGTTGTTAACGAAGAGGGTGGAACGGCCGGAAAAGCCCGCGTTTTGGGACGTCCCGTCGCTGGTAAAACCGGTTCGACCAACGGATATTTCGACGGATGGTTCGTTGGATACTCACCACAAGTCGCTACCGGCGTCTGGGTTGGTTTTGACGAGGAGAAGAGTCTCGGATTGGGTGAGGTTGGCGGCGACACTGCGCTTCCGATCTGGCTCGACTACATGAAAGTGACGCATGAGAAGCTTCCTCCACAAGAGTTCTCCGTGCCTCCGGGGATAGTCTTCGCTAATATCGATAGCCAGACTGGAAGATTGGCGTCTTCGTCTTCTCAAAACGTCGTTCGCCAAGCGTTCATCGAAGGAACTGAGCCGAAACAAGTGAGCGGCCGACCTTCTGCTGACGAAGAAGCAGAGTTCCTGAAAAAAGATCTGACGGATTGAATGCCGACACGCGACCTCGTCGCCGTCGGCGACAAGGTAACGTGCGAGGCAAAGTGACCACAGACAACAAGTCGATCGAAATTTGGGGCATCAAGCAGAACAACCTGAAGAACGTCGATGTCGATATTCCGATCGGCTCGTTCACGGTTGTTTGCGGCCCAAGTGGTTCCGGAAAAAGCTCGCTCGCCTTTGAGACTCTTTATGCCGAAGGCCAACGCCGTTACATCGAATCTCTTTCGAACTACGCTCGCCAATTTTTAGGCAAAGCCCCGAAGCCCGACATCGAAGGCATTCGCAATATTCCTCCTGCGATCGCAATCGAACAAAAAAACACGGTCAAAACATCTCGCTCGACAGTCGGAACAACGACTGAGGTGATCGACTATCTTCGTCTTTTGTTTGAAAAAATCGGTCAAACACAGTGCCCGACTTATGGTTTCAATAT
>DATLHP010000232.1:0-4142 GCA_035539835.1 Bdellovibrionales bacterium | reverse complement strand
GCGAAACAGCGTGCGTGCTCGGCTGAGAGTTCAGCTTCGTTTCACGCGTCCAATTTAGAGACAGGCTCTGCTGTTTCTTTTGATTAGTGACAGGCATTCGTAACACTTCTCGGCCTCAAACGTAAAAACCCTGAACGTTGGTCAGGGTTTTTGCGTATCGATCTGAGAAAGCCGATTCAATATGAAACGAAATTCAGAAGAATTTTTTGTCGCTCACGGATCGAGGCAAACAGAAGGCCATGCAACTGGTGTTTCCGCATCGATCTGAAAACCAGATTCATTCGCGATGAGCGAACCTTCTTTGACGACATGGTTTTTATAAGTGATCTGATAGTCAAAAACTCCGCTCGGACGCGGGCACCGTTCTGAGAAATAGACCGGCCCTTTCGCAGTGAGAGTGATGATTTGCGGTGAGCTCTTTGTCGCAAATGGATCCGCTTGGTACGAGAGCTTGAGCTTGAAGCCCTTCCGAAGCTCAATCTGCGGCGAGTTTGGAGTCAGAATTTCTTGATTCGCAAATTCTGCGATCCATACTTCGCCAGCCTGATTGCGATGAAGGTCTTCGCTTGATCCGCGATAAACGGCTTTGTAAGTGGCCTTCATTGTCGGAGAAGTCAGATCGGGATATCTCATCTTCAAATCTCGAGTCAGTTTTCCACCCGTGATATTGGCTTTTTCATTGGGACGACGGACGAAAGTTTTCCAGGTTCCGAAAATACGAGCGTCGTCGCGAGTGAGATCGTAGCTTTCTTTGCCATCTTCGATGCGGACGAACTGTTGGCCGCCTTTGCGTTCGTCTTCACGCATGCATTCATAAATCGCTTTCAAGAAGGGCTTTGTGCCTCTTTGAAAGTCATACCAAATACAGCCTCTGCGATGGTCATTCCGATCATTTTCATCGAGTGCGAGTGCCGCGCCCCTTTGAATCCGAGATAGCTCCTCGAGCGCGATCAAAAACTGTGAAGACTCTTCGAGTGCCGGGATGGCCACCGGTTTTGTTGGAAAGCCGCCTTGGTTATTGGGTCTGTTGTCAGGGTTCCAGGTTTTTACGCTGGCTTCGTCTTCTTCGACGCACGCGATAAGGCTGAATGCACAAGAAATAACCAGAAGGCCATTCAAAAACCGTTTGAACATCCGTTGCTCCAAAGTTGCTGATTAATGTCTCATTAAAAGACAATCAGTTAGCCTTCGTCTATCTATGTTTTTTGGCCTCATTTATGGGCCTCAATGACAATACCGTGACACTCGATCTCTCGGGTCCGGGTATGTTGAAAACATACTGATATGAATAACGAAATCGTACTTCTACACAGGCCTGGCTCTGAGCGCTTCGATGCCGAAATGCTGGCGTCGATGACGGCCTGTTTTTCGTTCGAAACCTGTATGCGCCATATCGCGTTGATCCCCGCCGATGAGATCGGTTTCATCGCTGACTCGATCCGTGAAGGCGACCAAGTTTTCCGCGGAGAAGAAGCGTATCGGTTCATGCTCGAAGTGATCTGCGGACTTCACTCGCCACTGGTGGGCGAAACTGAAGTTTACGGGCAGATGAAAAACGCGGTTGCGAGTTTCGAGCAGGCCCCAAAAACGCCTTGGATGGCGAACCTTAAACGTGTTTTCAGTCTGCTTTTCCAAGATGCGAAGGCGATTCGCCAAAAACATCTCGTCGATCTCGGCAGCCAGTCTTATGGCAGCGTGCTTCGTCGTGAGTTGAAGGGCGCAAAGGTCCTGCACATTCTTGGTGCGGGTCATCTCGTCCAAGAAATTCTCCCTTGGCTCGCCAAAGACGGAACTTCGATTCACGTGCATTGCCGCGATGTCGTAAAGGCACGAGCGGCTTTGCCCATGTCAGTTCAAATTCATGAAATCGGTGAGAAGGCTGAAATTGCAGAAGGTGCAGCGTTGATCGTTGCCGCGCCGGTTTCCGCTGAATGGATGTCGGGATGGCTCGAAGGTTCGGGTCCGATGCGCCTGGTTGCTGATCTTCGTTCGGATTCTCATATCGATCGATTTGGTGACGCTTACGGGCGAACACTTGAACTTGGTGAGATGCTGACTCGAATCAATGAAAATCAAGCCATCGTTGAGCAGCGTAAGTCCGACGCGCTAGAGCTCGCCCGCGAACTTTCGATGGCAAAATCGCGTCATGTTGAGTACCGACCATTTGGTTGGGAAGACGTCTGCGCATGAACGCACCTCGCAAAATTCAGATCGCTGCTCGGCAGAGTGACCTCGCCCGCCTGCAGGCCTATCGGGTCGGCGGAGAGTTGGCGAAAGCGCACCCGGGTCTTGAGATCGAATATTCGTTCAGAGCCTCGCTTGGGGATAAGAACCTCGAAGACCCTCTTTGGAAAATGCCAGAGAAGGGCGTTTTCACCGAAGATTTCTTAAACGATCTCATCGAAGGAAAAGCCGATCTCGTTGTTCACTCATGGAAGGATCTTCCGACCGAGTTGCGCGAGAAAACGGAAATCGCAGCCACACTTCCTCGCGCTGATGTTCGTGATCTTTTGTTGTTCAGAAAAGATCGCCTCGAGTCTGCGCGTAACGCTGGTCTTGTTCGTATTCTCACTTCGAGCCCGCGTCGTGCTTACAATCTCGCGCCCTTTTTGAAAGCTCATCTGCCGTTTGAGGCTGAGGTTGGTTTTGAAAACGTGCGCGGAAATATTCCGACTCGCCTCAAAAAAATGCTCGAGCAAGATGTCGATGGTTTGATCGTCGCTAAAGCGGCGCTCGACCGCTTGCTTGAAGCGCCGGAGCCTGAATTTGCTCCGGTTCAAAAAGTCATTCGAGATGTTTTGGCAGTATCGAATTGGATGGTTCTTCCGCTTTCCGTGAATCCGACGGCTGCCGCCCAAGGTGCGTTGGCTGTCGAGATTCGCAAAGACCGTCGCGATGTCGCGGAGCTTCTCAAGAAAATCCATTGTGAAACGACCTTCGCAACCGTGAGCCAAGAGCGAAAAATATTGGCGAGCTACGGCGGAGGTTGCCACCAAAAAATCGGCGTCAACGTTCTGGCTCGGCCTTACGGGCAAATTCGGTTTTTGCGCGGCCTCACGGACGCCGGCCAAGTACTGAATGACAAGATTCTCGAGGGCGCGAAGAAACCTCAAAGCGGGTCCTATTTCCCGAAAAAAGGCGAAGAGGCGGTATTCTTTGATCGCGAGGTCCTTCCACGCGAGAAATGGGCTTCCGCCGAAGCCGCTCGATACTTATGGATCGCCCGGGAATCTGCGCTACCGAGTGACTTCCAAGTACGCGGTGATAGTGTCGTTTGGACAGCCGGACTCGATACATGGAAGAAGCTCGCTCGCCGTGGAGTATGGGTGAGTGGTTCGGCCGAGGGCCTGGGTGAACACGAGCCGATGCGAGTTGAAACGCTGCTCGGATCGAAGATGATTGAATGGCTTAAGCTGACGCATGATCGATCGTTGAAGGGAATGCGCTCTTGCGCGACCTATCGTTTGATCGAGCGCAAAGATGTTTCAGATATCAAAGGCCGTGATCGCTATTTCTGGATGAGTTCGAGCGCATTTGATCGTGCACTTGAGCTGTTTCCTGAAATCGCCAAGGCCGAGCATGCGACTGGCCCGGGCTCAACACTTGAACATGTGCGAGCTCGTTTGGGTCGCGATGTCAGCGTGTATTTGTCAGTTGAAGAATTTCGTGAGGAGAACTGAATGGCAGAAATGATGAATTCCAACACTCTCTTCGAGCGCAGTCAGAAAGTCGCACCGGGTGGAGTTCATTCGCCAGTTCGCGCTTTCAAGAGTGTTGGCGGAACGCCGATTTTCTTTAAATCAGCTGAGGGTGCTTATCTCACTTCGGTTGAAGGCAAACGTTACATCGATTTTTGTCAAAGCTTTGGCCCTCTCTTGTTGGGTCATCGCGATCCAGACGTCGCTCGCGCGGTTCATGAGATGGTCGATGTCGCATGGAGCTTCGGTGCGTGTGAGCCGTATTCACTCGAGCTCGCAGAATGGATGACGTCGCGTCTTCCATGGGCACAGAAGATTCGCTTCGTAAGCTCTGGTACAGAAGCTGTCATGAGTGCTCTTCGCGTGGCCCGCGCGGCGACAGGTAAAAACAAAATTCTTAAATTCGAAGGCTGTTATCACGGTCACGTGGATTCGCTTCTCGTC
>DATLHP010000231.1:0-6178 GCA_035539835.1 Bdellovibrionales bacterium | reverse complement strand
GAACAGATGTCGGGCAGGATCAAATCCGCGCTTTGTGGGCCGCAAAAGGGCGCGCATGGCCGGCAGGCGATGTTCCTCACGCATTCTCATTCTATGAATACGACAAAACGAATCGCACTCTCTATAACGACACAGCGGGAGTCATTTCTTACGGCACTTTGGCGCGAAATGTCGTCGGCGGGATTGCGGCTTGGGACCCAGGTCACAAGATCGGTCCAGCGGATGCCAACCACATACCGCCGCCACCGTCATCAACCCTCTATAATATGGGTCATCGCATTCTTCGCAGCCAACTCTGCAAGTCAGGAACGATCACGTCAGTAGGAACTCTGAGCGCCTTTTCGCCGATCACTTGCACAGGTAGCGGTCCGTCTGGCTACGCGACGGCTCTCCTCAATGGAACGCGCACAGGAATCGCCGATCCGCACATCGCTCTCAATGTCATCGGTCCTGTTGGCTACAACAGTTCGCAATCGGCGATTTTGCCGATGAACTTTGACGTCGGCGCATTTCAAACCGCTCTTCTCAATACGAGTGCCGGTGAACTAGGATCGTATTTTGGCTTCAGTGGGTTTCTTGGCGAGCCGTTCAACGGTATCGTCTACATAACATCGAGATGGCCCGGCTCTGAAGACGGCTATTCTCCTGAAGGAATCGCTAAAGGCTGGCCGCTCAATGGATCGCTGACGTCGTGGTTCGTACACAACAGAGATCCGAATCAAATTTATCTTTCTCACGACAGCCAACATCGGGCACTGCCCTTTCCGTTGTGTTCAGACACGCAAACGGATGGAACGACCGGCGCCGGAGATCCTTTCGACAACGACGGCGGCACTCAACGCTTTCGAATTGCTCCGTGCACTTCATATGGTGAGGATCCAGACACGGTCCTTGCAGCGTATCCGAGCGCCATTCGTCTCGTGAATGGGCGAAACTTTGATCAAGCGGCGCTTGGAACACAAGGGCTCAGCATCGTATCGAATCTTCCGGTCTATATTCAGGGAAGCTACAACTCGAATTCGAATCCGGCTTCGACCGTGGAATCTGAGTGGACACCGTCACTCGTTGCGGGCGACATGATTACGGTTTTGTCGGACGCCTGGGACGACGCCGAGTCGAACTGGAGAGTTGCGGCGAGTTTAGGTCCGAGAGTCGCGGTTTCATCGACCTACAACACGGCACTCTTGTTGGGCTGGGCAAGGCAATCCCGCAACGCTTCACGTGGAGTTCCCGCAAGCGGTATTCCGGTGATGATGGAGAACTGGGCCGGTCAGCCACTTCACTTCACCGGCGCTATCGCCGTCGGCTACTATCCGGTCTATTACCGACAAAACCCGGTTTACAATTTCGCGAATCCGATGAGCTTCACGTACTCAGCCGGCGAACGATACATCTCATACGATCCGCACTTCAACACGCCGGCACGGCAGCCGCCTGGAACGCCGATGTTCTACATCTCTTCGGTCCTCAACTGGAAAGTCGATTGATCAAAGTCAGTAGATTCTGATCTGTCCGATGGCTGGATAGATTTTCGCGTAAGTTTGGTTATTCAAATGAGACATTGTTACGGTTACGACCGAGTTTTCGGCGAGCCCGCCGTCAGTGTTGAAGGTCAACGAGTCTCCGCCCGTAGACACATCAGAAAAGGTGGTGTTATTCGAAAACTGAACATCCGGAAGAGAGAATTGTTCGGTACCGACCGTCGTGCAGTCTTTTCCTGAAGACGGCTCGTACGCTTTTACAATCATCATATGCGCGTCGTTATCGAAACGAACAACGACGCAATTCACCCGTCCGCGCGCCATCGACCGGGCTCGAATCAACGTGTCACGAAACAAAGCTTTGTCTGTCGTAAACGCACCGCTGTTTTTACCGTAAAAAGAATAGCCCGCCATACTAGCGAGAACAGCAGCGATGCCGACGGCAATCATCATCTCTACGAGAGTGAATCCCGAGTTGTTCACGAACGGTCCTTGTTCAGGCTTTCGACCATTCGATTATATTCGCCAATCACCTCTTCGAGCATGTCATCCTTACGAATAGTGATCTTTTGTGGGGCACCGCCAGATCTGACTCGTATAAATTCAGTTCTTAAACGGTAGAGCGGGCCGGCAATTCGATTCGTCGTCACCAACATGAGATAGATCGCTGCAATCGTCGCAACCAATCCCCCAACTAAGACGACGATCAGCGATTCAAAATACAAGTGTGGATTGATTTCGCGGCTGATTCTTCCCAGAAGAGTTGCAGCGATGAATGTGAAGCTCGTAAAAACAACTGAGATATAGAAGGCACAAACGAGCAAGCTCAGCTGCAGCTTTTTATCGATCAATAAAATGCGGCGAAAAAAACTAGGGCGTTTACTCATGTTCACTATCGTAACGATTTTCTACTGAAAGTCTCGATAAAACTGAACGACGCGCGGATCGACGCGAATCGATTTTGCATCCCATTTTTCGATCCAAAGATCGCTACCGCTTTGAAGACGGCTGAGCGCCACGTAGGCTTGCCCCGGCTCCCATAGATTAGCGAGGTTTACACTCATCCGGTCAAGGGTCGCCCCTTGAGATTTATGAATTGTCGACGCCCACGCTAAAGTCAGTGGGAAGTTTAACGCCGCTGCGATCACTTCGCCTTCGGCGTTCATCAGAGAAAATGAGACTTTTTCGAGTTCGGCGGAACGTCCATTCAGTAACCGAACCCGCAGAGCATGAGGCTGAATTTTTTCGACATGACCCGTCGATCCATTCACCCAACGTCCCATTGGATCGTTTTGGCGAAGCATCACGAGTGCACCCTCTTTGAGCTTCAACACTTCAGGCAGAGGAGAGTTCTTTTTCAAAGACTCAACCGCTCGCGTGTCACCAGAATAAATCGTCTCGAAACTTTTTTCTTCGCTATCGAGTTCAGCAAGCTTTCGAGTGTTGAACATTTCGGTTTGATCGCGACGAGGAAAGAGCCTCGTGCCCTCGAATCCCTCTGGGACTTGCAAAACCTTTTTGTCCAAGTACTCCTTCACTTCCGGAGTTACTCTGCCCTCGCGCACCTGGGCAAGAATTCGCATGTACTCGTCATCACGACAACGTGTCTGTGTTTTCAAAACCTGGGTTTGAAAACCACTGAATGTCCATACTGGATCCAGAAACGCCCATGAATGAGCTTGCGGTGATCGTTCGACCGGAGGTAGCTGCGCAAAATCGCCAACCGCAACAATACGCAAGCCGCCCCAGGCGACATCACTTCCGCGAATGCGACGGCAGATGATTTCAGCTGCATGCAATGTCGGACCAGAGAGCATCGACACTTCGTCGACGATGAAACCTTTGATCTTTTTTAGACGTGTGATGACCTGACGATTTCGCGAAGCTTTTTCGATCGTCGCCGCAACTCCACCTTCCATAATGCCGAGTCCGAAGAAACTATGGAAAGTGCGACCTCCCACGAGAACCGCTGCAGCTCCGGTGCTGGCGAGGATCGGAAACTCTTTGGTGTCCAGGGATCGCATGAAATGGCGAATGAGAAAGCTCTTTCCACTTCCTGCCCCACCGGTTACGAAAATGTTGCCGCCCTTGACGAGTGCGTCGTAAGCGGCTTGTTGGCAGGTCGTCAAATTGACTCGGAAATCGAAAGAACTCATCCCAACGTCATAACGCGCAGACCCCCACTTCGAGAAGGCCGGTCTTGCGGCATCCCGACTTGCCACGCACCGCAAAATCGAGTTTTATAAATCCCTTCGCCATAGGAGGCCTAAAGTGAAAAAGACTCCGGTCTCGTTCTCTTCTCAGACAGAAAACCCGAACATGCCGGGCGTCCTGGACATTTCTCCGGAAGAACTGGCTCAGAAGCTGGACTCAGTCCACATCATCGACGTGCGCCGCCCTGAAGAATACACAGGTGAACTCGGGCACATCAAAGGATCAACACTCATCGTGCTCGACACGATTCCAATGAATATCGACTCGATTCCCAAAGACGAACCCGTCGTTTTCATTTGCAAAGGCGGCGGACGCTCGGCGCAAGCAACAGCGTTCGCAAAACAATCTGGCTGCCAGCACGTGTTCAACATGACGGGCGGAATGCTTCTTTGGAACAAACTCGCACTCCCTGTGAATAAGAGCACATAAAATGATGTTTCAAAAAGTCTTCGTGAACCGCACGCTCAACATGCGGAAGATCAAGTACATCGGTCTCGACATGGACCACACCTTGGTTCGCTACCATACTCACGCCTTTGAATCGCTCGCGCACGAGACGATGAAGAAAGCGCTCGTCGAGAAAAAGAACTATCCCGATGTCGTTCGCGGTCTTCCGTTTCAGTTCGACCTCGCTATTCGTGGACTCGTCATCGATCGCAAGAAAGGCAACCTTCTGAAGGTAAGCCGCCACGGAGCAATCCGGGCGAGCTACCACGGAACGAAACCAATCGACTTCACGACTCAGCAGAAGCTGTATAAGTCGATTTACATCGATCTTTCCGACACGCATCTCTACACGGCAATCGATACAGCATTTTCGATTTCGGTTGCGACTCTCTTCGCTCAGCTTGTCGACATCAAAGATAGCGCGGCCGGAGATTCTCTTCCCGACTACGACACCATCGCTGTCGATGTCGTTTCTGCGCTCGATATCGCGCATAGTGACGGCAGCCTGAAAGGTGAAGTCGCGAAGAATCTCGATAAGTACATCATTCGTGATCCTGAGGTCGTTGCTGGCCTTGAACGCTACAAGCTTCACGACAAGAAGATCTTTATCCTTACGAATTCGGACTACAGCTACTCGAAGCTTCTTCTCGACTACGCAATCAATCCGTACCTGAAGAACCACAAGCACTGGACTGAGCTTTTCGAAGTCGTCGTGACTTACGCCGGGAAACCGCGCTTCTTCTTCGATAACCTTCGCTATTTGAAGGTCAATCCAGATGACGGCACGATGACGAACTACGATGGTCCACTGAAACCAGGAATCTACCAGTCTGGTTCAGCGAACAAATTCACTCGTGATCTCGGCGTTGAGGGTGACGATATTCTTTATATCGGTGACCACATCTACGGCGACATCCTTCGACTCAAGAAAGACTGTAACTGGAGAACGGCCCTCGTCGTCGAAGAACTCGGCGAAGAGATCGAGGCTTATCAAAAAGCGCAGCCATACTCGGCTCAGATTCGCGATCTGATGGATCGCAAAGAACCTCTCGAGCGCACACTGGTCGACCTCATTTCGCAAAAAATCGAAACTGGTCGCGAAGCCGATGAAAACAAAGTTCAAGAACTTCAAAATCAGATCACTGAAATCGATAAAACGATTTCGACATTGATTAAGAAACAGCAAGCAATGTTCAACCCACACTGGGGTGAAGTGATGCGCGCTGGGAACGAAGAAAGTTACTTCGCTCATCAAGTCGATCGTTTTGCATGTATCTACATGGCGAAATTGACTGATCTGCTTGAGATCTCACCGCGTATGTACTTCAGAGCTGCTCGCCGGCCGCTGGCGCATGAACTAGCGCTGGGCTTGGGTTGATCGTTAGATCCTTCATCCAAGGATTTGCTGTGACAAGTGCATCGACGAGCCCTTTGGGAGCGTAGTTCATCTCGCGATGGAATTGTTTCGGGAACACGATGGAGTGTCCTGATACATACTCGATGAGTGCCTGTCCAATCGCACGCGCCGTTCGACCGTTTCCATTATTGAATGGATGGATGATCAAAAAATCCTGAATCGCGAAAACCACTGTCTCTGCCAAGTTGTCGCCGTTAGCGATCATTTGATTGAGACGCTCAACGTAGTTCGCAAGATTCTCTTTCACACGGTCGTTGTAGCCAATCGTTACGTGCGATTGCGATTGCTGCACGCTGTATCCGAACTGCTCGAGCTTGCGCTCGACTTGCTTATGCAAACCTCGAAAGCCGCGAGGAAATCGCGCGCGATCACTTCGCTTTTTGTATCGGACTGGCGATGAAATGATTTTGCCATCGCCAACAACGACAGTATCCATGGCGTCCCGTCGCACGTTCTCAATATCCTCGACCGTAAGCTGGCGTCCAGAGCGCAAAAGCGCTTTGAGACGACCATAGGCCTTGATCAGATTCACCGAACCGTCCGCTACGAATTCGTCATCGATCAAAAATATTCCGGTTGAGCCGTCCGTGACGACTTCTTTAGTGAAATTCTTTTGGAT
>DATLHP010000230.1:0-11334 GCA_035539835.1 Bdellovibrionales bacterium | reverse complement strand
TCTTTGTATTGTGCCGGGATCGTCGGATTGAAGTCAGCAAAGACGTTGAGATCCGTTGCAAGAGTGATTGCCTCGTTCATGTCGTCTTTGTACTGACCGGTCCAATGGAATGTTTTGCCCGGAACTTTTTGAAGACCTGTCACGTCGACTTTGCGTGACGTGAGCATTTCGAGATCCTTTTTTTCATAATCGTCACCGACGACACCGACCACGCGAACAGGAGAATAGAGACTTGCCGCGAGACTGAAGTAGTTCGCGCTGCCACCCAAAGTGCGATCCACTTTGCCATGGGGAGTGCTGATACTGTCATACGCAAGGCTACCGACAACGAGAATGTTGGACATGAAATCTCCTGTGGAAAAACAAGGTCATATCGCAGAATTCGAGGTCGGAGTACTCAAAAGTTTCTGATCGTCCCGACTGTTGCGAAACCTCCTTTTGGGCGCAGGAGGAACGAGGTTTATCCTGGCAAACTCCAAGGAGGAATCTATGTTGTTACAGGGAAAACGTGGAATGCCGATGATTGGCGTAAAGGACTTAAAACAGGCGAAAAGATTCTATGACCAGCTTGGCTTGCAGCGCCACCGTACTGAAGAACCCGGCATGCTCGAATATGACGATAGCGCCGGCCTTACGATTACCGTTTATGAAACCCAGTTCGGCGGCACAAACAAAGCGACAGCCATCACTTGGGCTGTCGGCGATGACTTTGATGAAATCGTGAACTCACTCAAAGCAAAAGGCATTAGCTTCGAGCACTACACTGACCTTCCCGACACTCGAGTCGAAGGCGATGTTCACGTTTCAGGCGAGCGTCGAGTTGCATGGTTTAAAGATCCAGACGGCAACATTTTGAGCATCATCAACGAATAGACTTGGCACGAAGTTCGAATACCTCTCCTGAGTACTCATTCTTTTCGTACCCAGGAGCAGGTCGGCATGCCGAACCGTCTACGAATTCGACACGTTCAGAAAGTCTTACAAACGGGAGTGCTCGTCGCTATCGCCGCGATGACCCTCTCGATTTCTCCGCCAGCACAGGCAGAGAATCTATGTCGAGTCGTCCTCAGCAAAGCATCTGAATTCGCATTCGGTCAGAAACCTCGAGTCTTTGCTGACCATGAGGTTCTCCCACAAAGACTTCCCGGCACAAAAAACGAAGCGCTCTTTAATGATTGGTCTTCGATCGCCGCTGCCAATCGCAAATATATCGAATCTTCGATGCAAAAGAAGAAAGTCGATACGGAAGTAACTCGTGCGGAGCGCGCCGATCTTATCAGCGAAGTTTTCGCATCAGAGGCCGAAGGTCTTTATCGCCAGCTTGGATTGGTGAAAACTCAATTGCGCCAAGCCCGTCTGCGCTACGTGAAAACGTCACGCGAGATCGGCGCAATACCGGGACAAAAACAACATTTTGTAGAACTCGAAAAAGAACTTCGTCTCGAGCAAATGATGATTAGCCTCGAAAAAGAAATCAAAGAGGCCATCGCCACTCGCCAACTGAACTACGCAAAATTTTGGATGCTTTCGTTCCAGGCGGCCGAAATGGCCTACCCGATCACTCGCTTCGAAGAATTGCAGAGACGCTTTCCAAACCTACAATCCGATCTCGATAAAATCACATTCTGGCATGGCACCGAGACATCGGTCGTTTGGGAAGAGGTCAATACCTTCAAACACTATCGCCGCCTGATGAGTCGCCTGAATGAGCGTTTGCGAAGCGGGCATCTACCAATACCAAGCATCGGTGAAACAGACCTTGCGGACTTCAACCAAATCGCTCACTTGCGGGTGACAGTGCTGGGCCTTGATTTCAGCGATGACATCACGTTCGACGGTGTTCCAGGAAACTCAGTGACGTTTGTAGAACACGACGCCGATCACTCCGTCGAATTGGAACGCGACCGCACTCGCGAGATGATCGCTTTGTCGTTCGACAAGCTCGACCCCGCTACTCCAGAGAACATTTTAGCTCTTCACGATTTCTGGTTCGATCGCTGGCATGAGCAAAATCTCGCTCTCTCTCCAAAAACGATCCTCGAGCGTTGGCGCAAACAAACGCCAACAGGCGCGATCGATCGCGCCGTCAAAGCAGGCGCCGAAGGCGCCCTCAAACAACGTTAGAATTATAAGCCAGGGCGAACATCCATGCGCTCTGGGCGGCCTTCGTAGACCGATGTGAGCTGACCGCAGGCTGCGAAGATGTCGCGGCCCATTGTCTTGCGCAAAAGAACATGTGCGCCCAAGCGCATGAGCTCGTTCTGAAACGCAACGACCTGCGCTGGCTCTGGGCGAACGAAGCCTGAGCCTGGATGTTCGTTGAATGGGATCAAGTTGATCTTGCATGGAATATCACGAACCATGTCCCACAGTTCGCGAGCGTGCTCGAGACGATCTGTGACGTCCTTCAAGAGAACGTATTCGAATGTAATGCGATCGCGAGTTTCGTCATAATATTCACGGCACGCATTCAAAAGCTGGTGAACGTCCCACTTCTTGTTGATCGGCATAACGAAGCTGCGAATCTCGTTGTTCGGAGCATTGAGGCTAACCGCCAAACGGACTTTTGCTTTCGCAATCAAAGGCATCAACGGAACGATGCCCGACGTCGAAACCGTGATCTTCTTACGTGAAAGATTGATCCCGTTGGGATCGTGAAGAATTTCGATCGCTTTGAACACCGCTTCTGGATTGTCGAGCGGCTCGCCCATTCCCATGAAAACGATATTCGTAATACGAAGGCCATCTTTCGCGAGTGAGTCTTGCGCGTGCAGGAATTGACCGACGATTTGACCCGCCGTCAAACGACGCTTCAATTTTTGTTTTCCCGTGAAGCAGAAACGACACGCGATATTGCAGCCGACTTCGCTCGACACACAGAGAGTCAGGCGGTCTTTGTTCGGGATAAGAACGGTTTCGATCGTCATGCCATCACCGATATCGAAGAGCCACTTGCGAGTGCCGTCTTTTGATTTCAGCTCAGCTTTTGTTAACGGAAGTTTGAAATGAAAAACACTCGGAAGTTCTTCGCGGAACTTCTTCGAAACGTTCGACATCTCGTCGTAATTTTCGACTCGTTGTTCATAAACCCATTTGAAGACTTGTTTGGCGCGAAACTTCTCTTTACCGAGGCCCGTCAGCAACAGCTCGAGCTCAGGCAGAGTGTACTCGTAGAAATTCTTCGTCTCTTTGATTTCGAGTTCTGCCGGCAGAATCTCGTCCGCGCCTGGCGTAGCAACGGCATCTTCAGTTTCGAGAGAAGCTTGAGTGGAAAGTTCTAAATCGGTCATGCGATTTGCTCCCGCCTTTTGCCCGATCAGAAACGACCGCTGCGCCAGGACTTAGTGGTTTTAAGGAGCAATGGTGGTAACACAGACCCCCTAGGATCTGCACCTGCTATCTCTATTCGGACGCAGACCCCAAAGTACCTTGAAAATTACTCACGTAAATCAATCGTCTAGCCGTAATTCGCCCTTTCTTTCGATGTCGATATCCGTCGGCGATTCGCGGCCCGGTTCGGTTTCATTTGGGTCTTTGAGCGGTCGATCTTCATCGCGCGATTTCGGGGGCGGTTCTTTTCGCTCAGGATGTTTGGTTTCATCGGGATCAGGCAGATTGTTCGGATTTGAGGGACGTTGTGCCATTGAAGTCTCCTTCCGTGGATCTTCAATCACTCTGATTCCATATCGAATTCATCGCTTGTTGAGAGCGTGGCCGTTTTGCGGAGTTATGGAAAATGAGGCGACAAGACTCGTAAGGTTTTTACTGTTCTTCGAGAGGACGGTAGGAGCCGTTTTCACTGAAGTAGAATGGATAGCCCTCGACGTCGAGTTCTTCAGCATTTGGATTCTTTGCGAACTTCCAGCTGCCGACTTCTTGCAGAATGCACTCGTCGATTCCTTCGAGCCGTGGATCTTTGCTTTTAATCCGAGCGTCAGCGACAGATCCATCGGGCATGATGATCCAAGCGGCGACAAGTTTGCCCTCGGCCCCCGGCCGACGATCGATTGTTTCTAGATAGCATCGCTCAATGTCTTTGATGTTGCTCTTGACGACTTGGCGGATAGTTTGACGATTCTCTTCGGCCTTTGCCCCAGTCGCGCAGGCCGCAAGCGATGATGCCATCAATGCGATTGCCGTGGCTCGAATCACTGACATTCTGAAATCGCCGCAAGAAGTTCATCGACCGTGCACGGAACGCAACCGACTTTGCCGACGACGACACCCGCAGCAAAATTCGCCAGGGCACACGATTGTTCAAGCGTGAATCCCGAACCCCATGCGAGCGCGAGTGCCGCGATCACAGTGTCGCCTGCTCCCGTAACGTCAGAAACTTGTTTTGCATTTGTCGGTAACTCAACCGTATTGCCGCCTTCGAAAAGTCGCATGCCTTCTTTTCCGAGCGTCACGACCATGTTCTGCGCACCGACGACTTCCATCAGTTTCGAGCCGATGCGGTCGATAATGCCTGCTTCTTTACGATGCTCATCATCGAGAACGCCAGTGAGCGCAACCGATTCGTCGTAGTTCGGAGTCATCAGGTCGACTCCGCGATAAGTTGCGAGCGGAGTTGTTCGATGCGGATCGACGAGAACTTTTTTGCCGGCAGCGTGAGCGGCCTTTACGACTTCAGTGACAAGACGTTCGCTAATAACGCCCTTTGCATAATCTTGAACAATGACGGCAGCTGCATTTTTCATCAGAGCCTGAACATCTTTGATGACGCGATCTTCAACTTCGCGAGAAAGAAAATGTCGTTTCTCGTAGTCGACGCGAACAATGTGATGGTTTTCAACCATCACACGAAGCTTGCGCGTTGTCGGACGCGAAGAATCAATGACCAAGTGCTCTGGGGATACGCGAGCTGCCGCTAAAAGCTTGCGCAACTGCTCGCAACCGCTGTCCTGGCCCGCAACACCGACCAGCCGAGGAACACCACCAAGGCTAGAAACGTTTTGCGCAACGTTTGCTGCCAAGCCAAGTCGAGCCTCTTCGTTATCGACCTCGAGAACTGGTACTGGAGCTTCTGGACTGATCCGTCTGACCTGACCAAAGACGTATTCGTCGACACCGACGTCGCCGACGATCAGAACTTCTTTGCCTTTTAAGTCGCCAACACGTTTGGCAATATGCGCAGTGTATTCTGACATCTGGCGCTGAGAGTGTGATCCGTTCTTTTGTGCCATGACGAACTCCAGAATGCTTTACGGCGGATTGCGTCGCAATTCCTCAACAATCCAGACCGACCCGATGGTTAGAAACATAGTTGATGTTCATTGGGGCTTCAAAGCAAATCCTTGATTCACGCAGGTCTCAGCTCAATAATGGCCCACACATTTTCAACCAAAGTGGTAACTCAGTTTCGAGTTATCTATCCTTGAGGACACCATGTCAGATTTTGCTGAAGGCGAGTTGTTTCAGAACACCATCAAAATTCTTGAGAACGCAGCAGGAGTTATCAACTGCGACCCGAACGTGCTCGAGCGCTTGAAGCGCCCGAAAAAAGCGATCATCGTTTCGGTTCCAGTTCGTATGGATGATTACCGCGTTCGCGTCTTCACTGGTTACCGCGTCCAACACAGTTCAACTCTCGGCCCCTACAAGGGCGGCATCCGTTACCACCACGACGTAACACTTTCTGAGGTCGCGGCTCTTGCGACTCTCATGACGTTCAAGTGTTCACTTCTGAATCTTCCACTCGGTGGCGGCAAAGGCGGCGTTCGCGTCGACCCAACTCAGCTTTCGCGCACAGAAAAACAAAACCTGACTCGTCGTTACACTTCGGAACTCGGTCACGCGATCGGGCCACAAGTCGATATTCCAGCGCCAGATATGGGAACAGATCCACAAACGATGGCGTGGATCATGGATACTTACTCGCAAGAAGTCGGCTTCTCTCAACCGGGTGTCGTCACGGGCAAGCCCGTTGAGATCGGCGGCTCCCTCGGTCGTGCAGGTGCGACAGGTCTCGGCGTAGTATTCACAGCCGAAAAAGCCCTTGCGGCAATGAAGATGAAGATGGATGGCTGCACGATGGTCATTCACGGATTCGGTAACGTCGGTCAACACGCAGCGATTTTCGCCCATCAACGTGGCGCGAAGATCCTTGCTGTCAGCGACGTCAGCGGCGGCATTTATAACCCGACAGGCCTCGATATTCCAGACGTCGTGAAGTGGGTGACTGAGCACAAGGTCGTTGCTGGTTATCCAAAAGCAGATCCGATTTCGAACGAAAATCTTCTCACTTTGAAGTGTGATGTTCTCGCTCCGTGCGCGATGGAAAACGTGATCCACGCCGACAACGCACACAAAGTGGATACAAAGATCGTCGTCGAAGGCGCGAACGGCCCTTGCACAGGCGAAGGCGCTCGCATCTTGAACGAAAAAGGAATTCTCGCTTGCCCAGACATCCTCGCCAACGGCGGCGGTGTTATCGTTTCGTACTTCGAATGGGTTCAAGGCCTTCAGCACTTCTTCTGGGAAGAGGCGGAAGTGAACGCGAAGATGAAACAGATCATCACTGGCGCTTTCGACAAAGTTTGGGAAATCAAGACCGAAAAGAAAATCGACATGCGCACAGCTGCGATGGCTCAAGCCGTTCGCCGCCTGGAAAAAGCGATGTTGCTCCGCGGTCTCTACCCTCGTTAATTCCTTGGCTAGACTCAGCCCTGTGTTTAGGCTCAGTCCATATGAAGATATGGCTGAGCCTTCCACCCAAAGTTGCCCACGATCTCGCCCCTCTCGGGCTCAAACTCGCAGCGACATTCAGAGAACCAAAAGCCTATGAATGGATGCCTTTCGACTGGAAGGGCATTCACTTTCCGAATCGTCTCGGCATCGCCGGCGGCGTGGATAAGAACGGCTCTTTGATCGAAGAATGGTGGACCTTCGGACCTGGCTTCATCGAAATCGGAACCGTTACTCCGAAACCGCAAGAGCCGAACTCCGGTAAAATTATTGATCGCGATGAATTTCGTGGAGCACTTTGGAACAAGATGGGTTTTCCGAGTGCCGGTGTGTACGAAGTTCGTGAGAACTTGCGAGACATCTCTGTCGATCGCGTGACGCCGATCTTCGCTAACATCGGAAAAAATCGTACGACCGAAAATGACCGCGCAGCCGAAGACTATGCCGAGTGCATTGATGCACTTAGTGGCTTGGTCGACGCGTTCGTCGTCAACATTAGCTCTCCAAACACCTCAGGTCTTCGCGAACTTTTTCAGCCGAAACACTTGAGCCGCTTTCTCGGCACCGTACTCGCAGCTCGAAACAAATCCGATGATCCGAACACGCCAGTGCTTTTAAAACTCTCTCCGGATCTCGAAGAAAACGAACTTCGCACGGTCGTCGAAACAGCAGGCGCCCTTGGCATCAATGGCTTTGTTGCAACGAACACGACTCTCGGTCGCGAGTATGGAAGCCCGTTTCCGAAAGAGGGCGGCGTTTCTGGACGACCGCTTGCCGAGCGCTCGAAAGCGACTTTGCGTGCACTCATCTCTGAGCTTGGATCGAGTCGAAAGAATCAGCTCATCATCTCGGCTGGCGGAATCATGACCCCTGATGATGTGAAAGAACGTCTAGATTTGGGCGCTGATCTCGTGCAGGTCTATACGTCTTTGATCTACAACGGTCCGGGATTCTTCAGGCAGGTAGACCGGTTTATTAAACAATAGGTGCGTTTTAACCACGCCTATGTGAAGCTGTGGTCTTATGGCTCTGAAGCGCCCTACCTGGATTCCTGTCGTCACCGGTCTCATTCGAAAAGGTGATAAAGTACTCGTCGGCCAACGCCCGGTCGGGCACACTCTGGCCGGCCACTGGGAGTTTCCCGGCGGCAAGATCGAGAAAAACGAAAGCCCGGAAGAAGCACTCGCAAGAGAACTTCGCGAAGAGCTCGGCATCGAAGCGACCGTTGGAAACCTGAAGCTCGCGAGCTCTCACACTTACGGTGAAACCGGAATCGTCATTCTCTTTTACGAAGTGCTTTTCTGGAAAGGTGAACCGAAGACCGTTCACCATATGGAGCTCCGATGGATCGATCCAGAAGAACTCAAAACATTGAACATCCCGGATGCGAACCGAAAAATTCTCGATCGCATCATCGCCCTTTTACGCGAGTAGGATTTTAAACGATGGCGCGCGTTGCATTCTTCACCGAACGCATCGACGACTCTATTGGCACCTTCGCTTTTGATTTGATGAGCGGCCTTGCCGACCAACAACATGATCTGCGCGTTTACACCTCATTCAACGAAGACGACGAGCTTCCTCAAACACATCCACGAATCCAACTCATTCGTCCGTTTCGAAAATGGAGCTGGCTCGAGCTCGGGCCACTCGTTCCTCTGCTTCTCGAGCAGCAACCAGAGATCCTACACTTCATTCAACCGCATGATCGCGCACTTGAAGGTTTAACCAATGCCATGTCGGCGATTCCTGCCATGGCGCCGTTTCTACAAAAGCCTTTGGTGGTCGTTTCGCTTTATGACTTCAAAGAGCGCGACCTTGATTCGTTTAAAACTCTGCTATCCCAAGCCGATGCCATCACAGTGACAAACCCGAACCAAGTTCGCGTCGTCGAAGAGCATCTTCGGAAAAAAGAAAGACGCCGCCCCGGCGAAGTCACCGTCGATGTTGTTCCGCTACCCAATCCCCCGGCGCGATCTGAAGCTGGGGCGCCACTCTCTTCGAATCTGGAAAACTTCATCGCTCAGGGACGATTGCTTTTGGTTCCCGGTGATGTCAGCGACCATGAGGACATCGAAGACATTTTCGCGTTTTTGAAACAGACATTAATCGCTCTGAAGGACGTTCGCGTCCTTGTCGCGGGTGGATGGGGGAAAATTAAACCCGCCGATCGCAGTCGCTGGATGAGATCATTCGATGATCCGGCCATTGGTTCTCGCATCCTGTTTTCAGGAACACTCGGACCACAAGAACAACAGGCCTGTCTTGCCAATGCTCGCACGGTCTTGGCAGCCTCGCTTTCACTCGAGTCGGTGGCTCTCGCGCGCTGGACCCGCTCATCCCTCAACGCCGGAGTGCCTCTCATTTTGAATCGAAGACAGCTAGCGCTCGATCCACTACCTTGGCGTGACCGTGAAAATGCCTTTATCGTCGAAGGCGGACCTTTGAACTGGGGCGCAACGATCGCCGAAGCGCTCCTCGACGACAGTGCAGACCGGACTGTTCGCTCGAAGCTCATCGATTTCACCCGCATGGAAACATTTGATGTTCCTTCGAACGCAATGAGCCGGATCTATGCGCGCCTCTTGGCAAAGAGAGCTCACTGAGTCACCATTGAATCGATGGGTAAGGCCGAACTTCCGAAAAAATTGAATGTCTGTTTGATCGCGCGCCACTTCCCGATTTCGGGTCGCGCGTCGGGCTTCAGTTTCTTGCGTTTGATTGCCCGCGGCCTCGCTTCACGCGGACACAAAGTCACAGTTCTTGCCGCCGAACATCCGCTCGGTCGTCGCGAGATCGAGCAAGACGGTGTGAAGATTTTCTTTTTGATGGAGAGTCGCGCAGGACGAGTCCGCCGAGATCCCTTTCCGGATCTGGTGAAATCGAAGTTCATCGACTTGCACGTCACAAATCCATTTCACATCGTGCATTCGGTCGATCATGCCGCATTCAAGATCAGCCGTTTTAAGTCTGACTACAAAATCGCCGTTGCTTATGATGTGGCGGCAACTCATCTCGCAGAGCTTTTCGCGATCATGGGGATGGCGCAAGAGAGTCTCGGATCGATCATTCGCACAGGCTTGGCGGTCGCGTATCGTTTCATCTCGGCTTTCCGCATGGACCGGCGTCTTTTGAAAACAGCCGATGGCGTTTTCGTGAGCTCGCCCCGCGAAAGAATCGCTCTCGAGCGTTACTATCTTTACCCGGATCAGAAAATTCACACCGTTCCTTACGGAATCGAAATCGGCGATCTATCGCCTCGCGAACGCTCGGAAGAGTTGCGTAAGAATCTCGGTATTCCCGAGACAGCCAAGAACATCGTCACCATCACCGACATGACCGAAGTCGAAGAGGTAAAGAACGTTCTTCGCGCCTTCGAGCAAGTCGCAATTAAGAAACCGAACTCACGCCTTATTATCGTTGGCGATGGACCAAAGTTTAAAGAGATCGAGCTTGCGATGCTGAATCTGGCGCTTGGCAATCGCGTTATCTTCACAAAAGCCGTTCGGGAAAACGAACTGCCCGATTACATCGCACTCGCCGATGTGTTCGTTAACTTGAGCTCACGAACAACTGGGTTTGAGCCATCCCTTTTGGAAGCCATGGCTCAAAAAAAGGTCATCGTCGGATCCGAAGTCTCATCGATGGCAACCATCGTTGAGCACAGTCAAGATGGCTTTCTGGTTCGTCCAGCCGACGTCGATGAATTGACCTCTTTGTTGCTTGAAATCTTCACCGGTCAGTTGCCGATTGAGCACATTGGCGAAGCGGCCTGCCGAAAAGTCCTCGACCTTTTCGATTCGGAGAAAATGGTCGTTGAAACTCTCACGTCTTACTATGCTATCCTCAAGGGCACGGGCTATTACAAAGCACAAGGTTCATTGGTGAGCCGGCTCGCAGATTTTCTTTTCTCTTTCGGTTGAAACTGGGCACCTCATATGTCGACTCTGACAACACCAAGTGCAAAAGCACACGAGCGCGTCACCGGCCGTTGGGTTCGTGACATCCAAGTCAGCAATAAACGAGATTGGTTCATCTACTACGCGAAGATGCTCATCGGAACACCGATTCCGTATCTGATGGTGGCATTTGCCGTCGTCGCATTTATCTCTCGCGCTGGCGTCGAAATCGCGGCTTGGTCTTGCGCTTTGTTGACGATGACCTACATCGCCCTCGACCGCTTCAGCCGCACTCGCGAATTTTCATTTTTCCGAGTCGGTTCAGACTTCTTCTTTCTCGGGCTTGCGCTTGTTGGAATCGGAACGGCCATTGGTAGCGACTCTTTCGTCGACGCTCTCGCAGCCATTGGCGATTTGCGCTGGATCGTCCTTCTCTATGCAATCACTTATTGCTGGGAACTGTTTCCGGGCATCAACCGTATTTTCTATTTCATCATGGGTGGCGCGTTGGTCGCCTCTTCCTATGGGCTCTGGCAACACTTCACTGGCGTCGACCTTTTGCGCGATACTGCGCTGTTCGATGCTCCAAGTCCGCGGGGTCCGTTCTTTGTTCCGACCGGATTTTTCGGAACGACAGAAGTTTTCGGCACAGTCCTCGCGATGGTTTTGCCGTACCCGATTTCGGCTTACTTGCTCTCAGATCCTCGCGACACCTGGAAAGAGAAACTTCCTACGATCGTGATTAGTC
>DATLHP010000229.1:0-4196 GCA_035539835.1 Bdellovibrionales bacterium | reverse complement strand
GAAGAGAATCGTTTCTGTTTTTTCTCTTCCGTGAGGAGGTCGCGGGGCGCTGGTGCCGAGCGAACAAAGTCTTTCATGTCGGCCGGATTTTGCTTCGGGCGCGTGGGAAGCTCGGGTTCTTCGAGCAGTTCGACGACTGTGACGTCTTTCCTCGCCGGAGGGGTGTCAGGTGCAATTAAAAGGCAGATGAGGAGGACGACGGCGTGAACGAGGATACTCAGCCCGACAGCGGTTCTGATTCTCATTCGGGGTATGCTGCTAAGTGTGCGATAATACGCCATTATTTAGACTATAGTCCGGAAGTGGGTCCAAGTCTATCCAGCGTGCCTCAAGTTGAAGCGATTTTCACCCGATCAGTTCCCTCGAGGGTAGGGGGTTTTCATGAACAAATCGAATAATGTCATCGACTTAAAGTCGCGTCTCAAAACGGTGGGTGGTGTTCAAAAGACCAAAGTCCGTGGAAAAAAAGAAGCGGCTGTCGTTGATATGACCGAGCGTCGTAACGCCATTTTGGGCGAAGAACGACGTCAAGTTCGCCGTACGATCCTCACGGAATTCATTGGTGCCTTCATCGTTGTTCCAGAACGCGGTCTCCAAAAAGTCGCCCTCTACGACATCTCAGACAATGGTCTGGGTTTTGACATCGAGCCCGAGCACGGTCTTCTTCGCGTCGGCGAAGAAATCGCAATGCGCGTCTATCTCAATCAACATACTTACTTCCCATTCATCGCTCGCGTTTCAAACGCACGCGCGATTGAAGAAGAAGGCTTGAATCGCCATGGCGTGAGCTTCGTTAAAGGCACCGTCAATGACGTAGCACTCCATCATTTCGTGAAATTCATCGAAACCGTCAGCGCTAGCCTTCAAACCGATCACGGTGACGTCATGGTTTCGGGTCTCGCAAGATAATCGAAAAACACCTGTACATCCGCGGGTTGCTATCATGCAATAGAGTCATAGGACTGGACTAAGGGCTTTGCACCTTAGGCTGGTCTTACCTTTCCCATGAAGGGGAAGCGACCCAAATCAAGGAGTACCGAGTGACCGTACCCGGACGCGAAGGCGCCGCCCGTAAAGTCGTAGTCGATACCAACGTCATTCTCTTCGATGCTCTCGCCATCAAAAAGTTCCGCGGAGCAGACATCCACATCCCGATATCGGTGATTGAAGAAGTCGATCGTTTCAAACGTGACCTCGGTGAAAACGGACGAAACGCTCGTCAGTTCTCACGCTTCATCGATACGCTTCGTGAAAAGGGAAAACTTTCGCAGGGAGTTCAGCTCGAAGATTCGCCAACGCATATCTTCGTCAACTCGGATTTCCAAGTTGAAGGACTCGGCAAAGAACTCGACGCTGAAAAAGCCGACAACCGAATTCTCGCAACGGCGATCGCTTTGCAAAAAGCATTTCCGAATTCGAAAGTCGATCTCATCACGAAAGACATCAACCTTCGTATCAAAGCTGACGTCTTCGACGTCGCAGCGAGAGATTACGAGCCAGAAAAAGTCGATGTCGATGAGATGTACGAAGGTCACCGCGTGGCCGACGTCGATCCTGAAGTGATCGCGAGCTTTTACAAAGATCGCATCATCACAAAAGAGACTTTTGGCTTGATGGCCAACCAATACGTCATCATGCGCGATCTTTCGAATCCATCGCACTCAGCGATCGGTCGAATGAGCGAAAAGGATGGCGGGATTGTTCCGCTTCTTTCTCCGACTGAAAGTATTTGGGGAATTCACCCACGCAACGTTGAACAGACTTTTGCGATGGATGCTTTGCTCAACGATGAAATCTTGTTCGTGTCGCTCGTTGGAAAAGCCGGAACTGGTAAGACGCTCATGGCGCTCGCGGCAGGTCTTTACAAGACTCTCGATGAAGGCCGCTTCCAGCGCTTGCTCGTATCGCGCCCGATCTTCCCGATGGGACGAGATATCGGTTTCTTACCGGGTGACGTTGAGCAAAAGCTCAATCCGTGGATGCAGCCGATCTTCGACAACGTCGAATTCCTGATGGGTGCCGACAAGAAGGCTGCGGGCCGCGCGCAAGAGTTGATCAATCAAGGTATGCTCAACATCGAACCGCTCACATACATTCGTGGTCGCTCGATCCCGAATCAATATTTGATCGTCGATGAAGCGCAGAACCTGACTCCGCATGAGATCAAAACGATCGTCACGCGCGCCGGTCAAGGCACGAAAGTCGTCCTTACGGGCGATGCGTATCAGATCGACAACCCATACGTCGATTCAGCGACCAGTGGTCTCACGTATTCGGTCGAACGCTTCAAAGGCCAACGTATTGCAGCTCACGTCACTCTGACTAAGGGTGAGCGTTCAGAACTCGCTGAATTGGCTGCAAATATTCTTTAATCCTTCTAAATCCCCCGGGCTGAATATTGACTTAGCCCGGGTGGAATGATCGACTCCGCCTTTCCGAACAAGGCCCAAATAAGGAGCGGTCATGAGCGCAAAAGTCGTTAGCTTTCACTACACACTTAAAGACGGAAAAGGTACCCAGCTCGAGTCATCGTTCAACGATGAACCGATGATGTATCTTGAAGGCGTCGGCCAAATTATTCCTGGCCTGGAAGCGGCGCTCAAAGGTCTTAAAAAAGGCGATAAAAAATCTGTCGACGTGAAGGCTGCGGAAGCTTACGGCGAAATCGAAAAAGAACTCGTCGTCCAAGTTCCACGCGAACAAATTCCTAAAAAAGACGTCGCTGTTGGCGATCAGTTCCACGCCGACTCTGGCCATGGCCACACTCAAGTCGTCACGGTCACAGCTGTTTCTGACAGCCACGTCACTGTTGACGGTAACCACCCACTCGCTGGCCAAGATCTTCATTTCGACGTCGAGATCACAGACGTTCGCGATGCAACGAAAGACGAGATGGAGCACGGCCATGCGCATGGACCGGGCGGACATCATCATCACTAAAAATAGTCATTAGAAATACGGGATCCCCGAACACTGGGCCTCGTATCTTGGATTCAGGACTTAAGAACGCGGCCTCAGAGCCGCGTTTTTTATTGGTCTAGTTCAAAAACGAGATATTACATCCGAACAGGTGAAATGCTTCGCCTACTCGGATTGATGATGTCGGTCGGATTACTCGCTTCTGCGAGTGAGGCCCAATTGAGTGCCGCCGCTTGTGCTGCCGGTGTCGCCTCTATTCCGCAGATGATAGATAGTGCAGGCGAATTTCTTTGCCAGGCTCCTCCGATCGGGAAGCAGGTTTTTGTTCATCAGCGTCCGTCGGATTCTCCGACGAAAATTCCGACAATGTATGTTCTGACGAGAACTCGAGCTAAGCATTACAAGCTCGAGTTCAATATCGACTTTGTCGAAACGAATTTGCAGCGAGGCCTGACCAACTTGGTTAACCCGGGTAGCTCATCGCCACCGGAAGCTGCGATGAAAGCGAGAGTCAAATCGTGTTTGCGAGAACTCAATCCTCTCCTCAAAGGTCCCAATGGCCAGAGTCTCGAGTTGAGTTTGATCGATCCTGTCCGAACAGATGGAAACTACCGTACGATTCGAGCGGACATCGAGATCGCCGAAAGAGGCTTTCGCAGTCACTCACGGAAGTACGCGGCTGACATCAATTGTCTTGCTGTTGTGCACGAGCTCTTGCATTTAGCAGGGCTTGTTGACGAGTACCAGGAGCTTGACCCAAAGCATGAGAAAACTTGTCGAGTTTATGGAATGGAAAACTCCATAATGAGATCTGTGCACGAAATCTCAGGGCTAGAAAACTTCAACCCCGGCAAGGGGAATCTTACGCAGGTACTCACAGCCCGCTGCTATTGTCACGATCCCAAAGTTTGTCGAGGAAAGTCTCCAGACAAATATTGTTTGTCACCCGGCTTTCGAGAGAACCGCCAAGCGGCGAGTTTCGATAAAAGTCTTGGTATAAACTCATCTAATTTTAAGAGTTACATGTTCCAGGGTGTTTCGGGTGGCGGGATAGTCGGAATGATCGCGTCGGATTCGGGGTCGATGCTTCGACTTATTTCACTGACGAACTTTGATGAACGCCCCGAGGGTAGTTTGCTCTATCCCGCGCACTTTCGAGCATTGACGTTTCCGGCATGTACCAAGGCCAATAAAAAATACTTCGAGTGCGCACAGTTCAGCTATAAAAACGTGTCGAGGAAAACCGGAGAGTGCGAAATTGCGACCCGAAATTGTGA
>DATLHP010000228.1:0-1653 GCA_035539835.1 Bdellovibrionales bacterium | reverse complement strand
GCATTGAAAAACTCAAAGAGATGATTGCGTCAGTGTGGTTCGCCCCGAAGAAGAGAAAAGCGACAAAGCCAACCTTTGGATCCAAGCAACGCCGTCTCAAATCCAAAAAAATAAACGCTGAAAAGAAGCAAAACCGTCGCGGCAGTTTCGACTAGTTTATCTCCCGCAGAGGCGCGTCTTCGGCCCTCGTCTAACCTTTAAACATTCGAATTGGTCAGTTCGCTTTTTTGAAGACCTGAGCCTGGAACGGAACTTGTTAGTAATGGCACCGGAACTCACTTTTCCCGGAGGCTATTATGAGAATGTTGGCTCAAGTCCTGTCTTCTGTCGCGGTTTTGATGGCTGTTTCATCAGCATTCGCCATCCCTGAAATGTACCCTTCGGCCGATGAGCTTCGAGTTCGCGAAGCCCTCGAGCAACGCGTAAAAACTGAGTGCGCAGAAATGAAAGTGGAACTCAAACAACAAGCATACATCGCCGAGACTCTTCGCATTCTCAATAACGAATCTCTCGACGATCAGGCATGGCAGCGCATCATCGAAAGCGAAATACTCACAAACTCAAAAGTCCGCATCCTTCGCCAAAAAATCAAAGAAAGCTGCCCACTTTAAGTTCGTGAAACTGTCGATTGACGAGCGCGAGCCGGTATCTCCGGGCTCGCGTTTCTTTTTCTTTCTGTGTCACGTGACACTCGAGTTCACTGACTTTCGATGTTTGATCGTGTGATGAGCCCAGCAAAGTGTTTCTAGGTTATCTGGCGAGTGATCACCGCCGTTGGCAAACTCAAGGATATGGTGTTTCTCAAGCCATCTCTTAGAACCGCAACGTTTCCCATTTTTATCGACATATACGCACTGATTCAGATCGCGAAGATCTACCCGATGCTCGATTTCCGCTGAACGGTAACGCGTGCGCGATGAAGTCTCTTTCTTTGCTTCCGTGTTCACTAGGCTTAGTTTCTTACTTTTCTTAGTTTGAGCGCGCTTCGCCTTTTCAACCGGATCATTCTTTTGGTTGTACTCACGCATGAGAATAAAGAGAGCCTCTTCGGAAGATACGGCACGCTTCAATTTTTGAGAAAGTAAGTCCTTCGTTCTCTGAAGCTCCTCAGTCCAGTTTTCGCTCACGCCCATTCTGAATTCTAATGCGTCGCCAGAAACGTATTTCATCGATTCATAGATAGCGGCTTTTGGGTTTGCCATAGCGACTGTTCTTTCAATGTCACGACATGAGCAGTGAATCGAGAGATCAATCCATTCGCGATGATTCTTTTGATCCAAGACGGGACAGATTTTCCGCGCTTTTGAAATAGTCAATTTTCCAGAGCGAATAGCTGCTGCGAGCTCAGGCACTTCAAGAGCTTTTCTAACGACAACGCCAAAGTCCTTTGCGACTTGATTTGAAAGCTCAAGAAGCTCGACGCAATAGTCGTGAAGACTTGGTATTTCGAAATCGAAATAGATTTGATGAGATTCGACTTCGAGCAAAATATCAAACATCCGAATGTATTCAGTTTTAATGTTTTTAGCCGTCGCCATCGCATCTTTATGAATTTTAAGAGCCGATCGTTTTTTGAAAGAGACGATTTCATGCATGCACTTTACTCCTTAAGTTCGAAAACAAGCTATCACGAGAATTTCGACACACCAGAAT
>DATLHP010000227.1:0-5062 GCA_035539835.1 Bdellovibrionales bacterium | reverse complement strand
CTCGCTGATGGTGTTACGACGATCGAGAATGCCGCGAAAGAACCAGAGATCGTCGATCTCGCAAACTATCTCATCAAGATGGGTGCAAAGATCGAAGGCGCTGGCACGAGCATCATTCGCATCACGGGCGTTGATAAGCTTCGCCCTGCCGAACACACAGTCATCGCCGATCGTATCGAAGCCGGAACACTTCTTCTCGCGGGTGCGATCACAGGTGGTGAAGTCACAGTCAAAAAATGTATTCCAGCCGACCTTGATGCTTTGATTCTGAAAATGCGCGAAGCCGGATTCAAGATCGACACCGAAGCGACGTCGATGACAGTTCGTCGTTGTAAAGAATGGAAGGGTGTCGACGTTACGACGGCTCCGCACCCAGCGTTCCCGACCGATCTTCAGGCGCAGTTCATGGCGCTGACGACCATCGCACACGGAACCAGCGTCATCACTGAAACCGTTTTCGAAAACCGCTTCATGCATGTGACTGAACTTTGCCGCCTGGGTGCAGACATCACTCCGAAATCGCGAGTCGCTGTCGTTCGCGGACGTCCGGGAGGACTCTCGGGTGCGCCGGTAATGGCAACCGACCTTCGCGCCAGCGCAAGCCTGGTCCTGGCAGGTCTAGTTGCGAAGAACGAAACGACCATCAACCGGATCTATCACCTAGACCGTGGGTACGAGAGCCTCGAGACAAAGCTGGGTAAGCTCGGTGCTCAGATCTCGCGCGTAAAAGAGTAAGCTGTCGGGGAAAAAAATTAACCCGACTCCGGAGGGGCCAGAGTCGGGTTTGGAAGGAACTGTTCCGGTTTCGGAGGGGATGAAACCGGGACAAACCGTAGAAGTAAGCCTGCGGATGGAGGGGTGCAGACTCACTTCTCTTCAAAACTGAGCTTCAGCTTTTGGCCAAAACCCTTTTTCAAATTAAAAATCAGCCCAAAGATTTGGGCGCGCCTCACTGTGGAGTCCGTCAGAGGACGGCAGCACGAGCGAGACCCGAGAACAACAAAACAGCCGCGATGTACCCGAAGATCAGCAGGGACCGGATGAATTCTTTGTTGCGAACCGCAGTTGCTCTCACGGGAATTCTCTAGAGCAATCGGGATGCCAACCTGTTCTGGCCTAGGTCTACATTTCACGGCGAAAGTATCGCGGTTTCACGGCTTGAGCTACAATTCCACAATGGACCTACGACCCACTTTGGAACCAGTGGGTGTACTGGAATGGAACCGAAGATTCGATGCGTTCTTCTGGCGGAACTAAGAAAAAAGAGCAGAAGTGGATCGTCAAAAATGGCGAAGGGGAAATCTTTGGCCCTTTTTCGACGGAACAAGTTCTCGCTCAAATCGATCGCGGCTACTTCGTCGGTGGTGAACTCGTTGCGAGTTACCCCGGCGGGCAGTGGGTTTCGATTTCGAAAACGCCAGAATTCTACGATCGTCTTCTCGATGCTCTTCAAGAAGAGCTAAAGCCGCCTCCGCCGAAACCTCCTGAGCCCGAATCTCAAGGAAATACGACCGACAAAACGGAGATCAACCGTTTGGGCTCGAAGTCCGACGGAAAATCAAATCCGCAATCGCTTGTTCCTCCGCAAGGAACGGCGACAAGGCAGATGAAGCAAGCTCTCGAAGCGGGTATTCCGCCGCGACCGATGCCGCCGCAAGGACTTCAGGGACCTGCGGTAGAGTTGACGAGCATCAACAGTGTCGAGGCTGCTGAGCGTGATTGGCGCTCGAAGCTTCCGATGATCTTCATCGCCGCAGCTCTTGTGTTGGCGGGAGTGGCTTTGCTTCTTCCGAACATGAAGGGCGAGCGTGAAGACGACGGTACTCGCATTCGTCTCGTTGCTCCGAGAAAAGGTCGACCAGAAATCTCAGAAGAAAAATCAAAAGAGAAATTTCGTCGGGCCCTTATTTCGTTTCATACGGATACCTTCAGCGGATATCAGCGCGCGCAAAGCGAGCTCGTTGAACTTGTCGAAGGTGCTCCGGCGAATCCTGATTTCGTGACGCGAAAAGCAGAATGGCTTGCGGCACTTTGTTTGACGTATCGCGAACTCTGGCCGTTTTCATATCAAGATGCCGCCGACATGCGAACTCTGAGTGGAGTCATGCAAGAGGCAAAGCGTCTTGATCCTGCAGGGCAAAACGGAGCGACTTGCGAAATCGTTCAGCTTCTAGCCAGCGGCCGTGTTCGTGATGCTCAAGGGTTAACAGAGAGTCGACTGACCGAACAACAGCAGGCGCCTGTGTTCTTTGAAATTCGCGGCGACATCTACGCTTATGCAAACGACTACACGAATGCAGCATCGTATTTCGGCCAAGCGCGAGCGCTGTGGCCAGCTTGGCAAAAGACAAGGATTCAAGAAGCAAAAGCAAAAGCAGAACTTCGTCAGTATCCGCAGGCGATTTTGTTTTATCGCGAAGTGATCAAGGCCGTTCCGACTCATGCGGTTGCAAAAGTAGAGTTGGGTTTGCTCGAGGCTCTCGAATTCAACCATCTTGATGATGGAATGAGTTTGCTACAAGCCGGGCTCGACGGAAAAGAGAAGCTCGCGCGACCGATTGAATCGAGCGGTTACTATGGTCTTGCGATCATCTACAGTCGAAAAAATCAAAAAGACAAAGCTCTTGAAAATGCACGCAAAGCTTATGAGCTTAACTCTGCCAACATTGCAGCGAAGGCGCTGATCGTTTCTCTCGCGGGCGAGAGCGAACTTAAAAACGCGCGAGTCGGCGGCCGCGAAATGATGTATCTCGGCGAACAGTATCTTCGCCAAGGGGATTACTTTTCAGCGCAGGCTGAGTTTAAAGCGGCATTTGAAACAGATCCGAAAAACGGTGTCGCAGCGATGAAAGCTGGCCAATGCCTATGGGAATTGAACCAAAGCACTGAAGCCATCGATTGGATGAAGAAGGCACTTCTTGCGGAACCGCAACTGACGGGCGCGTATGTTCAGCTGGCTGACTACTATGCTCAACGCTACGACTTCTATGCCGCGACACAGGTGCTTCAGAAAATTCAAAGACTGCAGCCGAATAGTTATGAAGTGTATCGAGGCATGGCGACGGTTGAGCTTCGTCGCCAAAATTATTCGGGCGCAATCACTCACGCAACTCGCGCGATGAAGATTTATGAGACCGATCTCGATACGTTCTTGGTGCTTTCAAAAGCACACTTGGGCGCTGGCGAATATCAAGAGGCTCAGCGTTTTGCGAGCAAAGCTTCTGAAATTGATTACAACAGTACAGAAGCGCACGTGCTCTACGCAAAAAGCGAGGCGGGTCTTCGTGGAATTGAAGCGGGCGCGGCGTACTTACAACGACTCTTGAACAAGTACGTGATTACGAAGGGTCAGCAAATTCCGCAGGCGGCGATCGAGTACCGAAATGCACTCGGTGAAATTTATATGAAAGACGAGCGCTTCCGCCAAGCAGAAGAAGTTTTCCGCCAGGCACTTTCTCTTGATCCGAACAGCAAGGTCGTTCTCGTCAATCTCGGTCGTGCTCTCAAAGCACAAAACTATCAACCGCAAGCGCTTGAAGTTTTCTTGCGAGCAGCGGTTCTCGATCCATCCGATGCTGAACCGATTTTTCAGTCGGGCGAACTTTATGCGGATGTTGGAAAGTTGCCTGAAGCCGTTCGTCAGTACGAAAGAGTTTTGAAGATCAATCCGCGTCAGCCACGAACACAAGTGGCGCTCGGAAAGATTTATCTCAAACAAGGCGACGCAAAAAAAGCCCTCGAGGCGGCTCTTCAAGAAAGAGTTCTCAATCCGGATCTTGGCGACTCGTATCTTTTGGCGGCCGATGCGTACTATGCGCTGAAGCAGTATTCGAATTGTGCGGCCGAGTATCAGCTGGCGTCGAAGCGTCAGCGGACGGCATCGGTTCTCGTCAGCATGGCCCGTTGCTATCGACTTTCGGGGGCTATGGAATCAGCGCAATCGCTGCTTCGTCAGGCAGAGGCTTTAGAAAGTGGAAATCCGGATATCTATAAAGAACAAGGGGCGATCTATCATATGAAAGGCATGGCCGATGAGGCCGTAACTGCCTATGATAGTTACCTGAAGCTATCGCCGAATGCGGCGGATCGGTCTGAGATCGAGGCCAATATTCAGAAGGTGCAAAAGGGCGACTTAACGGTCGGTCCTTAAGAAAAAGGGGATTCAGATGAGTGAATTCGTTGGAAGAATGCATACGCAGCTGCGCAAAACATCGAGTGATATTGGCCTTTTTGCCCTTAAATTGGTCTCTGGCGGTGTTCTTGGGCTGACCCTTGCTTTGATCATGCAAGAGATCCTGGGAAAGGCCGAGGGCGAGAACCTTTTGATGTTCTTTTTCGTGATCGTGGTGACGACCGGTGTCTTTGCCCGGGTAACGAAAAGCTGGGGCTATACAGCTGTTTTGGTCTTTGACCTGATCGCCGTCCTTATTGGAATGGTGCTTCGCCTGTACATCATGGTTGCACCGGGCGCCTGATTCCCTTATTCTGCCCCCTCAGTTTCATGCGGAGGGGTGGCCGAGTGGTTTAAGGCACCAGTCTTGAAAACTGGCGAACTCGTAAGGGTTCCGTGAGTTCGAATCTCACCCCCTCCGCCAATTTTGCGGTTAGCAAAATTCCTCTAATCTCCAAAATCCAATTTCCAGCGACGCCGCCAGGCGAGCCAGATATCCAGTCCGCAAAACCGGCGAGAAATTGGACATTAGAAATTAGAGATTGGATGGAATTCGGACGACTGAAGGTTGAAACCGAATATCTGCGAACTGAAATCGGTTTTTTAATTGCAAGCCGCTGGTTCATGCAATTCACATTCGAAAAGTTAGAAGTTTATAAGCACGCAATCGACTGGGTTAAAGAATCCGAGAATATTATCGAGCGTTCGCGACATGGAATGAGTCGAACTCTTGCGGATCAGCTCTCAAGGGCGTCGCTGTCGATTCCGCTCAACATCGCCGAAGGAAACGGTCGATGGCATGCTGGAGACAAGCGTCAGTTCTTTTGGATTGCGCGTGGTTCTGTATTCGAGTGCGTCCCAATCATTGATGTTCTTAGAATTAAAAATCTT
>DATLHP010000226.1:0-2769 GCA_035539835.1 Bdellovibrionales bacterium | reverse complement strand
AATAAAGACGATACGGTTGTAAACGGGATCACCACTGATCGTTTTAGACATCAACGACTCAATCAAAACCGAGTGACTCATTTGCGAAATTGGAGATGCTGCTATGACAACAGCACCTCCAAACAGGGCAAGAAGTACCTTAGAGATAGTCATAAACATTGAAGAGATATTTGATTGAACAAGCAGCGGTGACTTCTGAAACGCCGGTCTTCAGCTTCATGTTCAGTGTCTTGCGAGGAAGCGCGCGACAGCTTCCTATTGGGCAGGTCGAGCCGGTCACTAAAACTAAGCTACCCTTTTCGGTGCCTGGATCGTAGGCGTCGAGTGTGTAGAAATGTTTGTCTAAGTGACCTTCATCGCTAGAAACAAATGTTCCCGTGTGGAGTACGTTTGCATCGATTTTATTTTTGACGGTGAGTAGTCCGCCAGAAGTAATACTGATGGTGAGATCTCCACACTGCAGCTCAGCGGAGCCTGGCGCGGGGAACTTCGAATTTCCCGGCTTCGGCAGACTTGGCTGTTTTGGAAGTGGCTCCGGCGGGTAGTCGCCCCCGCGTGTTTGAGCCAAGACATTGGTTGAATTCAATACAACGAGTAACGTAGCTATCATCAAGTTCTTCATTGAGAACCTCCTTTTCTTGAGGCCGGTTGTATGGCTTTTGTTAAAATTAGTGAAATTAATTGATTCGATTTATCTATCGATTAAACTAATGACTATGAGCCTTTCATCAATTCAGTTGGATGCCTTTCTCGAAGTTGCCCGCGTGGGAAATTTCTCTCGAGCCGCAGAAAATCTCCACGTCACTCAGTCTGCGCTCTCGCAGAGGATCAAGAATCTCGAAGAGGATTTAGGGCTAACGCTTTTTATCCGTGATCCGGCGGGTGCGCGGCTCACTGAATCGGGCCAAGAGATTCTTCGCTACTGCCAGACACGAGAAAGCCTCGAAAGTGAATTGCTTGCTGGCCTTCAAGCCAAGGGCAGTAAAGAACTTGGTGGGCGATATGCTGTCGGCGGATTTTCAACGATCATGCGTTCGGCAGTGATGCCGAGTCTGTCATCTCTTGCACGTCAGAACCCGCGCGTTCGATTCGAGTTTCTCACAAGAGAGATTCGTCAGGTTCCGGCTCTTCTCGAGCGCGCTCAAGCCGACGCCATTTTGGTGATGCACAGTATGGAGCGGCCCGATCTTGAGTCAGTATTATTGGGCTACGAGGTCAACGTGCTCGTGCGACCGACGAGGGCCAACTGGGTCGATGATGTGTACATCGATCACGATCCAGAAGACCAGACGACGATCGAATTTTTCAAACTACAAAAAACGACGCCGAAAAAGTTGCAGCGCAGTTATGCAGACGACGTCTACGCGCTGATTGATGCCGTCATAGAAGGGTACGGACAAGCTGTCATTCCACAGCACCTTGCCGATACGAAGGGAATCGAAGTCGTTAAAGGATTAAGGCCTCTACGAATGCCGGTGTATGCGGTTCGGTTCAAGCAGGCCTTCTACACACGCCTTCAATCGGCAGCGTTCGAAGCCCTGTGCAGCGGCATCAAGCCGCACCTCGGGCGATGAATGACGCGGCTCGGGCCAAAAAGCGAGCTGGTACCTTCAGAACATGTAGTTGATGCCGCCGCTTAGGATTGTGTGGCGTTGGACGAGATCGGCTCCGCCTTTTGCGGACTGATAGGCAGAGAACTCGACTCCGCCGACGGCGCGCATGTTTTCTGCGACCTTTCGTTCGGCAAAGAGTCTGAAATCTCGAGCTGTTCCAGATAGAAAGACGTTGAGACCGCCGCCGATGAACCAGATTTTTTCATCTGTCAGTGGGAATGTTCCATTCACGCCGATTTGCATTCCTGAAACGGTCGTGGTCAGACGCTCGCTTTCGGCGACGCTGTCTCGGTAATTAAAATATCCCGCGGTGACTTGAATCTTGGGACCCCAAAAATCGTCGCGTAAAAGAAAGTTGTAACCGAGGCCGAGGGCGTATCGACTCAAGAGGTGATTGGCGTCGCTTGCATTGGACTCTTCGTCTGGATTCGAAGTCGTCGCAATTCCTTGGCGCAGCTCCATCTTTGCAATCCAATTTGGATTCAGCCAGAGCTCTCCCATCAAGATCGCATTCGGATACATCTGACTTGCGCCGTCTCTGGTTTGATTGTTCTTAGAGATGCTCGCTGTGAACGTTCCGAGTCCGAGTTGAATTCCGACTTGGCCGAATGATGGCGGAGCGACTGGAACCCACTCGCGTGGATTTTGTCCGAATGAAACTGGAGCATCGGCGCGACCGGTGACGCCGGAGTCTTTTCCGCCACCGGGTTCAAGAGAATCCGGCTCGCCATAGACGACTTGTTGCACTCCAGAAATTTTCGCCAATTTTTGAACAGCGTTGCGTTCTTTCTCCGAAATAATCGCAGCAAAAGAAAGTGTATCGTCGACTTTGAGAACTTTGAGTTGGCCGATGATTTCTTTTTCGGTGCTGAGCAAGAAGTTGAATTTCGGATGGCGGGTGGCAGAAATGATTTGAACGGCCGTGAGGCTTTGTCCCTTTTTTATGCCGTCTGATTTTCCGAGATTGATCGTGACACGATTGCCCTGCCGACTCAGGATCAAGCCGTCATAGGGAAGCTTCGAAACGACTTGTCGATAAAGCTGTCGAACTTGCTCACGGATTTCTGGAATTTCAAAGCGCTTGTGATCTTTCAAAACGGCTTGAGCGATCAGCTTGCCATCTTTTTTCAAAAAGAGATTCACTCGAATCGATAGA
>DATLHP010000225.1:0-5693 GCA_035539835.1 Bdellovibrionales bacterium | reverse complement strand
GACTTCGGCAAAGGTTCTTCCGTTTGATCCTTTAAGTGGATTTCAATATTGGATTCTGCCCGGCAATTGCCCGCCAGACTTTCCTCATCAAGAGTTGCACAATCGAGCTTTCGACCAGTGGCGTGTGTTTTGGACCGAAGTCATGCAGCAAGTGGCGGGCGAGAGAGTTCGTACTGAAGATTTCTGGAGGCAGAGAATCATCAGCGTTTTAACGCGAGGTAATGAGATTGCAGCCATCCATCTGTACTCGTTTTTCAATCTCGATAGTCAAGCGGCCTTAGCGCATTCGTATATCCGAAATTATTATGACGAAGCAGATTTAAATCATCTTCGTTCTTTGGGTGTGAACTCGGTTATGTCTATGGAGTATCTGACGGTCAACCCTGAGTTTCGAAATCGGACCCTTGGGTTTCCGATCGCTTCGTTGCTGATCGCGCTCGGAGCACAGATTTTCAAAGCCAGCGGCTATGATGCCGCTGTCGCGCCTTGCCGTACTGATTTGAAGGTCGATGTTCGCGCAGCGGAACTAGGCTGCCAGACTATTTCAGAAAGCTACGTCTATCATAACTTTCCAGTCATCAATATGGCGCTTCTAAAAAACCGTCTTCGTCCTCATCCCGACGAAAGAGTGAATTTAGCAATTCATGATCTTTGGGCGCGCCGTCGAGATATCTCTGGATTCCCGTTTCAGACGATCGAAAATCAAACAAAAAAATCAGCGTAAACACGGAGATCGCATGACTGACATTTCGAAATTGATTGCTCAAGAGATGGATAAAGCAGGAGCGGTTTTGCACTCGTATCCATGGCAAGATCCGAGAGCCTACGGAATGTGGCTCGCCCAAACTTATCACATGGTGACACATACCACGCGTTTGCTGGCCCTTGCCGGAGCGAGTTTTCCGATCGAACAAACGCGGCTCCACAATCGTTTCGTAGATCACTCTAAAGAGGAGAGAGGTCACGAGAAGGTATGTATCCAAGATATCAAAGCACTTGGATATGAGCTTTCTGACTTTCCGAAGCTTTACCAGTCAGAGGTGATGTACCAAATCCAATACTATTGGATTCAACATCGAAATCCGGTTTCATTTTTCGGATACACCCTTGCACTTGAGTGCTTAGCTGAGCGATTCGGCGCGCCGGTTGGAAAAATGTTGATTGAAAAGCATGGTATGGAAGCAACCAAATTCGTTCGTCTTCACAGCGAAGATGACATTGAGCACACCCAAGAGTCTTACAAGCTCATCGAAACAATGTCAGAGCATGAAAAGGCTCTGATCGCCGAGAATCTGGTTCTCTCAAGCTCTATTTATCGATCAATGGTCGTCGAAGCGAAGGTTCGCTGTGATGACATCGGTTTGAAGCGATCAGCGTAGACTGCCTTCTGCGCTGATGAGTTTGGCATCTTCAATCACAATCGTCGCAATGGCTTCTCCGCTGTGCCCGGAGAAAAGCGGCGCCCCATAGTTCAGGTCTGCTTGAATACTGAGGCGACGGGGAGACGTCGTCTCAGTGATTGTGTGCCGTTCGACGTTCAAACGAACAGTCGAGTTCACTTTGCCGCTAAACATCTGCATGGTGCAGCCAATCAGCTGTTTTTCGATGTCTTTATCGCGCTGATACAAGTCACTCCATGGTCGGCAATAAAGATCCTCAAGCGAGTAACTGCAGAGCTCAAAGAATCCGAAATTTCTGAAAATCTGAATCGCCTCGGCGGTGTGAATTTCGATAACATTGCCAGAGCCGATGTACTGGAAGAGGTCCGAAGTCGGTCGCAGATTAAATCGTCTGAGCGCGCTCCAAAGCAGCTGCCCATCGGTCTTCGGTGAATAGCCTCTGTCGAGGGTGTTTTCGCAGATGTGTAAGTAATCTCGAAGGTTCTCGATAATCAGATTTTGCTCTGAATCGCTTTTGTCATTGAAGAGCGGAACGCTCTCATGTGAATACGGAATGATATTGGTTCCGCAGCGCACACCGATTTCTGAGAGCTGGTTCGCAAGACTTTTGAACGTTTGTGAATTGTTTGAATTTACAATCGTTCTTGGGGAAAGTCGAAAAGACTTGTTTTCCATCGTAGCTCCTTCGGTACCGCGTATAGCGACTGAAAGAGCAACATCGATGCCGTAAACGGCATGGATGGAATCCATTTATTTGGTCAAGAGCAGCCAAGGGCCGTTTGTGGAGCCCTTTCCCGGCGTGAGTGCCAAGACTTATGACACTAGAGTTTTAAGAGTGGTACATCGAATATCGGGTCTACCTTTGTTCCGCTTTGCAAATTCTTAAGAAGCGGACCAGTGATTGCGACGACCGATGATCGTGGGATAGCTCCGTTTCCCTCGGGCCAGTTACTTGTGAGTTCATTGCGAGATTTTGAGTTTTCACCGGGATGTTGCACCGACAAAAACAGAGTCTCGCCATCCGGCGAGAAGAACGGACCACTCAATTCTGAATCCACAGGACCACTTGCGACTTGAAAGACTTTGCCTGAATGAGGTCCGCTCATTGGAATGTAGAAAAGTCCGTTCGAAACAAAGGAAGAGTAAGGTCCTTTACCCAAAGCCTCTTCTGAGATGTCACACGTCAGCCAAAGGTTGCCGGCGCGATCGAAAGCCATGTTGTCAGGACATGCGAAGCCTGTATCGGGGCCGCCACTGATGAAAGTCGAAGCCTTGAATTCGAGGCTATCGCCTTTTCCGCCTTTTTCTTCGATTTTCAAAATCGATCCGTAGAAGTTTCCTTTGGGTTTGTTGTTGGTGACTGTCACCAACACAGCGCCCGTCACCGGATCGATCTCGATGTCCTCTGGCCGATCGAGTGGAGTTCCGCCGACGAGTTTTGCAGCTTCACGGCAGCGAACCAGAACCTCGACTTGATTCTTGAAATGCTTTTGCAGGATCGGTTGATCTTCGTACTTCAGAGAAATCCATTTTCCCGCGCCGATGTCGGCGACATACAGGGTACCGGTATCCAGCGAGCCTGGTTTGTCGGCGATGAATTTGTAGAGACACTCATTTTCGGCATCATCGCCAGAGTACGCAACCACGCGTCCATCTTCGAGCGGAAGAATCGTTGCGCATTCTTGAGCATATCGTCCGATAGAAGTGTGCTTTTTCGCTGAGCCTGTCATGGGATCGACTTCGACGATCCATCCATAGTGCTCTGGCGGATTGTCGAAATGCTTCTCCCAACCATATTGGCTGCCGATGTGTTTTTTCTTTCCGTCTTCAAAAACCGATCGGCCGTAGAAAAGCTGGAAGTTTTCCTCGGCGGTTAGAACGGTTCCCCAAGGCGTGAAACCACCGGCGCAGTTTCCCATTGTTCCCATCGCTGTCGTTTTTCCTTCGACTGCAACGCCACCTGCGAATGGAATTTCGGTGAAGGCATCGAGACGCCGGTTGTACTTGTCGCCTTGAACAAGCGACCACTGACCTTCAGGTGATTTACGAATGCGGATCAAGCTTCCGCCAACGGTCTTCATCTCTTCGATGGCTTGGGCTTTCGTCGGCGCTTTGCCTTTGACTCGGCCGCTGACAAGAGCTGGAGCCAGGTATTCGTGGTTCACCCATAGAATTCCGTCGGTCCCTTGTTCATTGGCAGAAAAGAAAACGAGGTAATCATTGTTGGTTCCGAATTTGAGATCTGCGCGAAGTGGATCGCCCCAACGTGCAATGATGTCGTACTTCAGGCCATTCACGAGCGATAGGCTGTCGGACTTCGTTGGCGAAAGTGCTTTGAATGGTTCAGGTGTGACGGCTTTCGATACCGTTTCACAGGCATTGAGGAGCGGCAGCGAACTCACCACAAGGGTTCCACGGCCAATAAACTCTAAAAATTCGCGACGTGTTCTAACTTCATTGCTCATGGGATCAAGGTTACCCATGAGCACAAAGCCGAGTCATCCTCGGGTCGAATGCCTGACAGAAATCAAATCTGATTTGGCTTAAAGTCCTGTCTCTACAAGAGCAGGGCGATCACTCAGAGGGCGGTCAGATTCGATTCCATAGAGGTCGCGCTCTGGTCGTGAGTTCTGCGACAGATTTGGAAAAGTCTGCATTGGACCGCGTACGGCGAAGCCGAAGATCGTCACTAAAAGAAGAAGTAGAAGGGCGAGTTCCCAAGCGGGAGCGTCGCTATTCTTCGATAACCCCAAGAGAGCATTGAGCTTTGTTTTAAGCTGCACCATGGAACCTCTTCGAGCGCCATCGCGCTCGAGAGGAAGAAGTGCAAATCTGTATCCAGCGATTAAAGATGACTGATGATGGCGTCCGCGAAGCTTTGTGTGCTTCCGCGACCGCCGAGATCTGGTGTGCAAACCTCTTTGTTCGCGAGAGCTTTGCAGAGTGCTGTGTTGATCCGCTCCGCTCTTTCCATTTCGCCCAGATGACGAAGCATCAAAATCGCCGATTGCAAAAGGGCCGTCGGATTCGCTTTGCCTTGGCCGGCGATGTCAGGGGCTGAGCCGTGAACCGGTTCAAAGATTGCGACACCTTTTCCGATGTTCGCGCCGGGTACCACGCCGAGTCCACCGACAAGTCCTGCACAGAGGTCACTCAAGATATCTCCATATAGATTTTCGGTCACGATGACGTCGAATTGCTCTGGGCGCATTACAAGTTGCATGCAGCAATTGTCGATGATGACGTCGCGGAACTCGATTTCAGGAAACTCTTTTGCGACTTCTCCACAGCAACGCAAAAACAGTCCATCAGAGAGTTTCATGATGTTGGCTTTATGAACCGCCGCAACGCTCTTCCGTTTATTCGCACGTGCATATTCGAAAGCATAGCGAGCGATTCGCTCTGAACCTTTGCGAGTAATGCGTTTGATGCTCTCTGCGATATCTGGAGAAACTTGGCGTTCTTCGCCGGTATAAAGATCTTCGGTGTTTTCACGTACGATGGTCAGGTTGACGTTTTCGTAACGTGTGGCAACTCCCGGAAGATTTTGAACCGGACGGACATTGGCATAAAGGTCGAATTTCTGTCTAAGCGTAACGTTAATACTCTTGAAACCGCCACCGACCGGCGTCGTAATCGGGCCTTTCAGAGCGATGCCATGCTCTGCGATGGCTTGCAGTGTATCATCGGGGAGAAGGCTGCCGTGCTTCTCTAGAGCGGTTAAGCCAGCGTCTTTCTCAATGTACGAGAATGGTGCGTTGACGTTTTGTAGAATTCTTAACACTTGCTTCATAGCTTCGGGACCAATCCCGTCGCCAGGTAAAATCACGATGTTTTTCATCCGATGAGATATATGACGCGTACATCGGCTTCGCAAGCAAGCGTTGCATTGGGACTTGTAAGGTAAGCGTTTACAGGTCGATGCTAAAGCGAGAGAGTGGAGAAGTACGTGACAGTGAATACCTTAGGTTCAGAAAGTAGATCCGACATGAAAGTGATGATCGTTGAGGATGAAGGAGACATCCGCGACATTCTAACGAGCTTGTTGCAAGACGAAGGCTTCGAAGTTGTTGCCCTCGAAAACGGCATGCGAATCATGGAGGAGTTGAATCAGCATCGTCCTGATCTTCTCCTTCTCGACCAACTCCTTCCAGGTAAAACAGGTGTCGAAGCCGTTCGAGAAGTTCGTTCGAGCGATAGCTTTGCGCGGCTTCCGATCATCATGGTGACCGGTCTCTCCGGCGAGGACGACAAGGTGAATGCCTTCGATCTCGGTGCGGACGACTATGTAAC
>DATLHP010000224.1:0-10361 GCA_035539835.1 Bdellovibrionales bacterium | reverse complement strand
ACCGAAGACATCCACCGTCTTATCCTCGGCGAACACATCACGGGCCTTGCTGCGTTCAAGGGATAAACTTTTCCATTCCAAACACGACCTAAGTCGGCCGCGGATTGAGACTCAAAGCTCGTTGGTTTATCCTTTGGATTGGAGGCGACGATGGCCGCAGAAAAGTTCAATCCCGCACCGAATCAGCGAGATCTCAGCAATATCTTCGTCAACCCGCGACAGCAGCTGAAATACTCGTTCGTTTTCTTTGGCGGCGCGATTGGCCTGATGTGTCTCTACATCATCTTCTTTCTCTACTACTTGAGTTCGACGATTGCCTCTCTCGCAAATACATTCGCAGTCTCACCCGATGTTGCGCAGGATTTGAATCGCTCGATTCTCACTGCATCGATCGCGCTCATCGCGTTTTCGGTTACTTTGACGTTCGTGATGTTTGCAGCCGGCATCGCGCTCAGCCATCGCATCTTTGGTCCGATGATTCCAATCAAGCGCTTGATTGAGCAGCTGCGCGCAGGCGATTACAAGGCACGTGGAAGTCTTCGTAAAAAAGATGAATGGCACGATGTCATGGACGGCCTCAACGATCTCGCCGAGAAGCTCGAACGTAAACACGGATAAGTTTTTCTTAGAAAACGTAGACAGCGTAGAGCGAGGGATACATCGCAGTCTTTGCATAACTGACATTCTCGAGTTCAGTTTCGCCTTCGATTTTTTCGCTGTATGTCGCCGATGAGTAATTCAAACGAATCCCGAGATAGAGATTTTCGCTGACCGGAAAGTTATAGCCGACATCGGCTTTGAGAGCCGTGCCTCTCCACTTTACTGATTCCCCACCATTGGTTGAAAACGTCGCCGTCGTAACGAGGTAGTAGCCGAGTCCAAGACTCCAGCTTTTGTCTTTGGTCATGAACCACAAAAAACGAGGCCCCATCTGCGTGCTCGAATACGAAGTCGTATCAGAGCCTTTCGCATCACTGGTCGTCATCATCGAGTAGTTCCAGCCGACGAGATAGGTCGACTTCTTGTCGATCGAGAATCCGATCGCTCCTTCAATGAACATTCGACTGTTGGTCGAATTCGAACCCATTGAAAGTGACTCGCTTGTGTAGAACGTATTGAGCTCAACGTGCGCACGCACTTTCACCGTCGTGAAAGATGCCATCAAAAATGTAGCGACAAGAGCCAGCTGTCTCAGCATGACTCTCGTTTCGTCTCAACTCGGGAATTGATTGAGTCTAGGACTCAAGGGCCAGACTAAAGCCTGCGATCGCTAACGAGCTTGCGCGCCTTTTGATAATTTTCAGGCGCGACGTACAGGCGTTCGATGCGACGAGTTTCTTCGTAGCGTTGAAAAATGCTCGTGCATTGCTCGATCGGAATTGGTTTTTCCATGAGATCGTACTGATCGACGACAAAGATAGTGTGCGCCTGCTCAGCATGAGTCGCATGATACTTCGAAAGACGCGCACTCGACGACGCAAGAATCGTTTCGATACCTTCAGCCTCGAGCGCCTCTTTCATTTGTACCGGGCGCTTCGTTTCATCGGTGGCGTGAAGTTCGAAGAGCATGCGGAACGGATTTCTATCAGCAATTCGGCGCGCCCAACGGTTGTCGACACTCGCCAAGTGCTCATACAAAGCATAGTCGTTGCTCTTCACGTACTTATCCAAAGATGCCGGCAAAATGAACGTGCAATCAGGCGACGTCAGATAACGCATCAGCATTTCTTCGTAGATGATGCTCTTGTGATGGAAGTAGATCATCAAGTACATGTGATGGCGCGAGATCAAAAAGTCGTCGAACGTGTAAAGGGCGCGACGATTGAGCGCGAGATTCACTTTGCCGTTCACTTCATGGCAGGTGAGGTTTCCGATGAGCCAATCGATTTCGACTTTTCCGTAGTTCGTTCCGCAGAAGTATGCGTCACGACCCAGATAGTCCATACGATCAACGTCCATTTCTGAACTGATGATCTGACTCAAGACAGGACGCAGATCCAAACCGTGATCAACGAAGAAATCATCCGGCACTGCGAGTGAGCGATCGACAAGACACGCAACGTGAACAGGCGATAAATCCGGAAACTGCGATTGGATCGTTTTGCTCAAAGGCGAATCGGTCAAAAATTTGATCGTGTAGTCTTCATGAGTCGCCTGACGATTTGAATTCGCCGCGACTCCAGAGGCCGGCGCTCGCGTCTTGTAAATATCGATCGCAAGTTCATCGACATTCGGCATGACTTCTTCCGTCGTGTGGCTCAAAGGCCCGTGACCGATGTCATGAAGAAGCGCACCCAAGCGAGTTGCGTTTCTTAGACGTTGGCGCGCAGCAGGTGACGAAAACTGAAACGAACGAAAGACAGAGTCAAAAGCACGGCCAGCGAGATGCATGACGCCGACAGAATGGATGTACCGATTGTGGGTCGCACCCGGAAAGCTATGCTCCGCAAACCCAAGCTGCTTAATAGCGCGAAGCCGCTGAAATTCCCGACTATCGATGACCGCAACTTCCGCCGCACTGACATCGATCGCCCCATGAATCGGATCTTTGATTTCCATGCCGGCACCATAAGGTACCGGGTTGTTTTTTGCAACCCGCCGCGTCGTCCCTTTGTGCGCCGCTGGCCAAAAAACAACCCGGTACCTTTTCGGTGTTGTTTTTTGGCTCAAAGGCTCGTTGACGCTGGGACGGGGGTGTTCTTTGATGTGGGCGTCGCACTCACCATCGACATCCCGGACAAGTCAGCAGGAGCCTCCACCATGAAGCAATACCATGATCTTCTTGAGCTAATTCTAAACACAGGCACCGAAAAAGGTGACCGTACCGGCACCGGCACCCTCAGCGTCTTCGGGCACCAGATGCGCTTCGATCTCTCTAAAGGTTTCCCTCTGATCACGACGAAGAAACTTCATGTTCGCTCGATCATTCACGAACTCCTTTGGTTCCTCAAAGGCGACACCAACATCAAGTATCTGACTGAAAACAAAGTTTCGATCTGGGACGAATGGGCTGACGAAAATGGAAATCTCGGCCCCGTCTACGGAAAGCAATGGCGCTCGTGGGAGACGACCGATGGCCGCACCATCGATCAAATCGCACAGGTTGTAGAGCAGATTAAAGCGAATCCGAACTCGCGTCGCCTCATGGTGATCGCGTACAACCCGGGCGAGGTCGACAAGATGGCTCTGCCACCATGTCATGCGTTTTTCCAGTTCTACGTCGCCGATGGAAAACTCAGCCTTCAGATGTATCAGCGCTCGGCTGACGTTTTTTTGGGTGTTCCGTTCAATATCGCAAGCTATGCGCTTCTCTGCATGATGGTGGCGCAAGTGACTGGTCTTGTTCCGGGTGATTTCATTCATACACTCGGTGATGCGCATCTTTACTCGAACCACCTCGAGCAAGCGAAGCTTCAACTCACTCGAACGGATAAACCGCTCCCGGTTATGACAATCAATCGCGAAGTAAAGTCGCTGTTCGATTTCAAATTCGAAGACTTCCAGCTTGTCGGCTACGACCCCCATCCAGCCATTAAGGCTGAGGTCGCTGTATGATTCTTTCCGCAATCGCTGCGATGGCGGAAAATCGCGTGATCGGAAAAAACGGTGTCCTGCCGTGGCGTATTCCTGAGGATTTTAAATTCTTCAAAGATAAAACCATGGGTCACATCATGGTGATGGGCCGCAAAACCTTCGAATCTCTCGGAGGTGCATTGCCGGGCCGCTTGCACGTCGTCATCACTCGCCAGTCCGGATACAAACCAAGCGATGCCATCGTCGTGGGCTCTATCGACGAGGCCATCACCATCTGTCAGCAGATTCTCACTGGAAGCCTCAATCATCCCCTTGCCCGCAAAGCCGATGGCCAGCAATGGCCAGAAGAGGTTTTCATTGTCGGCGGCGGTGAGATCTATCGCGAGATGCTTCCTGTCACGGACCGAATTTATCTCACGGAAATCCAGCAGACTTTTGAGGGTGATGCGAAGTTCCCAGAGTTCTCTGACCGAGACTTTACAGAAACCGAACGAAGTCACCGTGAGAAACCTGTACCATTCGACTTCGTTACCTATGAGCGTCGTCCCTGAATTAGTTTTATTTCCCAAAGTAAAACGTCGCTCTCCGAGACGGCGTTTGCTTAAGAATTCTTAACCGCTCTTCCCTAGCTACCCGTTAAATTGCTATTTTGTCTTTCCAATGTAGCAAAATGAGAGGCGGCAGGAATCGTATGGATTCTTTCGGCTTATTTTGTCGAACGACAATGTACCATAGGAGTATGAGCATGGACGGCAAAGTGCGAAAAAATGCCGAACTTGCAGACGATCAACGGTTCGATGGAAAGAGATCTGCCCAAATGGGAAAGTTCTTTCACGAGAGAAGAGTCGCTGCAGGAATTTCGATTGATAACGCTTCTGCAGCATTGAACTTGCCGGATCCGTCTGTGCTTGAAGACTACGAAACTGGAAAGGTACAAATTCCGCTCGAGGATGTGTTCACTTTGACGAATTACTTGAATATCGCACCCGAAGAAATTCTCGCGATGTTTAATAGCTTCTTTGTAGCAAGGGAATATTGAACCAATGACTCTGGAAAACGATCCAATTTGGGTTCTTGATTCTGATCCCGGTTCGGTGCTGCTCTATCAGCAGACACTGGGGTTGCGATATCCGCTGCAAGTCTTCAATGACTTCAAGGCGTTTGCATCCGCCTTCAATGATGCTCCTCATGGACAGCCTAAACTTCTCGTTGCAGATCCTGAAACTGCGAAAGGTTCTTTTTCGCAGCTCTTCCAAAGCCTCAGTACTCCCGGCGGAGCACGGTCGCTTCCAGAAACGATCATCGTTTCACGCCTTGATGATTTAGAACTGATTCGCTTCTTCCTCAGAGTTGGAGCGCGTGACTATATATTGAAGCCTCTTCGACCGAATGAACTGGTCGCTAAGGTCGAACGCTCGTTCTTGCGAATTGATAGTAATGCGAGTCGTATCTTGAGAAATGATATCGATGGTCTTCAGGTTAATGATCTCACGTTCCGCGAGCATCAGATCCTCACCGTTCTCCTTAATATGCCGGATCGAGCAGCTGCGCGAGAGTTCCTCTACGACGCCGTTTGGACGAAAACGGCGGTGAACCGCAAAACACTCGACGTTCATCTGTTCAATCTTCGAAGAAAATTGCGCCCGATCGGTTACGACATCATCTGCCAAGGACAAATCTTCCGCCTCCAGCAACTCGCTGGAGGTTGATTCGCTCTTCCTGAGCCAGACTTAAGACTTTAATTCCTCTCAAAACCCCGCCTTTCGACTCGCATTTCATACGCGAACCGCCAGACTTGCGTCGCGAATTGCCCAAAAATGAGAAAAAACTGTCTCAAGTGTCTCAAGCCTCAGAGTGAGACGCCGAAGAGATATGTAACCAATGGATTCATTATGAATCCTCGAAGCACCAAGGATGGACGCTTCGTAACTCACGGAGGAGGATGGTATGGGTTTACGTATCAATACCAACGTATCCTCACTGAATGCTCAACGTAACTTGTTGGGAACTAAGTGGGGTCTCGATAAATCTCTCGAAAGGTTGAGCTCGGGCTACCGAATCAACCGCGCGGGAGACGACGCCGCAGGTCTGGCAATCTCAGAAAACTTGAGAGCACAGATCCGAGGCTTAAAGCAGGCTTCGAGAAACGCACAAGATGGTGTGTCTCTCGTACAGGTTGCAGAAGGTGGTCTCAACGAGATCTCTTCGATCCTGATCCGCTTGCGCGAACTCGCGGTCCAAGCCGCTTCTGACACGATCGGACCTGTTGAAAGACAGTTCCTCAACGTGGAATACGACCAGCTCGTATCCGAAGTTGATCGTATCGCTGACGGAACAGAGTTCAACGGAACACAGCTCTTATCAGGTACCGGCTCGATTCTCGACTTCCAAGTCGGAACTCGAAACGATCCGAATATCGATCGACTCTCATTTGATGCTTCGAAAGCAGACGCGAACAGCGCCGCTCTCGGTGTCAACCTGACTTCGGTCGCAGATAAAGCGTCTGCACAGAACTCTCTCTCAGCAATCGACTCGGCCATCGTGTCAGTGTCGGCAATGCGAGCAGATTTCGGTGCGATTCAGAACCGACTTCAATCGACGATCTCGAACATTGCGGTGTCGACAGAAAACCTGTCAGCAGCCAATAGCCGAATCAGAGATGTGGATATCGCTGAAGAGACTGCGGAGATGACGAAGAACAATATCTTGCTACAAGCAGGTACTTCCGTCCTCGCACAAGCGAACCAGACTAGTAACACGGCATTGAGTCTCTTGAACCGTTCGTTCCAGGGTTGATGAACTCTGACTAACACCCACGTAGGGGTGGTGTAACCATAGGCCGGAGCGCCGAAGGTCCACCACTCGCTACAACCAGATGAAGGCTCGCTTTCATCTTGGCTTACACGACTAATTCGTTTCCTGCTTATAGGGGCTAGCTTGCCTAGCCCCTATTAAAAAAGAAACGAACGACTATGGCAAAACTTCGGCCTCCCATAAGAGGACGAAAATATTAGAGGAAGGACTGTCTGAAAAAAGACAGCGAGTGCAGACATGTTCACGCGTAGTAAGCGTAACAAACTTCGCAAGGGCCAGACCGCATCGGGAGTGGAATACTTCTTCCATCGCCGACCGCTAAAGCCGCGCCTTGTTGCTGAAGAGAGTGACGCAAACAGCGGAACTGAAAAGGTAGAACCCAAAAAGAGCCCGGTTCCTACCCGCACCGTCAGAGAAAAGGCTCGAGCATCCGATCGCGCAGTGAAACTCGGTAAGTTGAAAACGTAAACTTCGAGAAGTCAGCGTCGGAAAAAATACAACGAGAGCAACACGCTCTCCCCGTTTCTGTTTTTATCTTTCGTTTCACATCAACAAAATAAATTTACTCACAATCTGGACTCAAAGCAGCACCAGAAAATTCCGATCAGTTATGCGGAAGCATGTGGCTTCCAACTTAAAAACACCGCGGCACACGATGTGCCCGTTAGCCAATGGATGGCGAATATCACGGAGGATTGGGAAATGCAGGGAGGATAGATGGGTCTACGTATTTCAACGAACGTCTCCGCGCTGAATGCGCAGAGAAACCTCGTAGGTACACAGAGAAACATGGATAGAAGCTTGGCTCGATTGAGTTCAGGTTTCCGAATCAACCAAGCGGCAGACGATGCTGCGGGTCTCGCGATCAGCGAAAACCTCAAAGGTCAGATTCGTGGTATGCGCCAAGCATCGCGCAACGCCAATGACGGTATCTCGCTTGTACAGGTAGCAGAAGGCGGTTTGAACGAAGTTTCGAACATGCTCATTCGCTTACGAGAGCTCGCGGTCCAAGCAGCTTCAGACACGATCGGTGATACCGAGCGTAAGTTTGTCGATGTGGAATACCAACAGCTGAAGTCGGAAATTCAGCGTATCTCGGAAGTCACGAGCTTCAACGGTCGTGATCTCTTGAACGGTACCGGTGGTTTGATCGATATCCAGGTCGGAGTGCACAACGACTCTTTCAAAGACCGGATCTCGTTCAACGCCTCTGCGGCGAACGCGAGCCTTGAATCGCTCGGGATCGTGGCTGAAGGTGTGGCAGTGAAAGAAGCAGCGCAAACGTCGATCGATGCGGTTGATAAAGCCATCGTTTCGGTCAACGCGATCCGCGCTAACTTCGGTGCCATGCAGAACCGACTGACTTCGACGACGGCAAACTTGGCAATCGCAGACGAGAACCTCTCGGCAGCGAACAGCCGAATCCGCGACGCAGACATCGCGTCGGAAACGTCGGAGATGACTAAAAACTCCATCCTCATGCAGGCTGGTGTTTCGGTCCTCGGTCAAGCGAACAACATGAACCAAGTCGCTCTTAAACTTCTTGGTTGATCAGTAGCTAGCTAGTGATGGGCTCCTCAATGGATGAGGGGCCCTAGTAAACACGGAGGTTCCTATGATTTCGACAATGAATGAATGGACTGGATCTTTGATGACAGTTGCGCTTCTTTGCGGCGCTTTGTTCTTGGGATTCGCAACAATCTGATTATGACTTTGTAGTTCGAAGGGCCGTCGTGCGACGGCCTTTTCGATTGTCGCATTGAAACTGTTTTCGACACTTTCGCCTGGCACAGAAGCCATCAAATCACCTAAACCAACATCTACGGGTGTCTAACTTTTTGATACTGACTTCCCGTCGTTGGCTCTTCGTCGATCTTCACTATTTTCTTCTTCGTATACTCAAATTCAATCGTTATAGTGACCTCGGCTTTGGCTCAAAGCTTGAAAGAACTTCTCGCGGGCAAAATTGCTGAGGAGACAGCGTGGGCATTTCGAACTTGGTACGAGTTCAACTTCAAGAACAAGCTGTCCTTAGCTCACTCGGCGACCTATTCACCGAAGCGGGAGTCGACGCCCTCATGCCCGAAGGGATCGACAAGTTCTCGCGCAATGATTGCGACGGTTTTATTACGGCATTTGGATGGATTGGAAACCGCCAAGTCGGAATCATCATGAATGACTTCCGCGTCAATGGCGGTAGTTTCGGACGTGAGGTTTCTCAAAGAACAGCGAAGTTCCTCGATATCGCGCGAGAAGCTGAAATTCCCGTTGTTTTTCTTTTAAACACTTTAGGCGTTCGCTTTCTCGAAGGCCGGACTGTTTTTAAAGAAACTTTCTCGATCATCCCGCATCTCGATCGTTTTGCTGAAAAAAATTTGCTAGTCACGATCTCGATCGGACGAACACTCGGGCTTGGTGCTTTGCTTTTCGGTATGGGCCATTATCGCATTGCCGTTCGCGAAAAGTCGCAAATCAATCTCACCGGCCCCGAAGTCATCAATCTCTTCTTCGGAAAAGGGTTCGACTTCAAAGCCATTGCGGCTGCCGAGAATGTTTTTGAACAAAACAGTCTCATTCACGAACTGAGCGATGATCTTTCAGCAGCGCTTCGACGTACAAAAGAAATCATCTCGACTCTCTCTTACATTATTCCGAAAGACCGCACGTGCAATCGCCATTCGCCCGAAGCCAACGGCGAACATATGGACAGCACACTTCTTTCGGACTCAGAAACGAAGCTACGTTCGGTTCTTGCGAAATTTGACGGGGGCTCTCTCGAGGTCTTTAACTCGCTCTCGCCGATTGTCAGAACTTTCTTTGCCGTTCACGAGCGTCAACTCATTGGTGTTCTTATCAACCCACCAGGACACATCGGCAACGTTATCAATACTCGAGCTCTTCAAAAGTATTCTGCGTCCCTCGATCTCTTTAAAGCGGCTCGCGTACCGGTGATCTCATTTGTCGACACAGCAGGTGCCGAGCCGAGAAACCTTGAGCGCGAACGTGATCTTTTGACCGAGTTCATCGCTGCGACTCGAAAGCTGATTCAGTATCCATATCCTAAAATGGGCTTCGCTCTGGGACGCTGCTTCGGCGGAGCGACAGTCCTATCGTTCCCTCCTATTTTTGGCGGTCATCCGACTTACGCCGTCGAGGGAAGCCGTATCGGCGTCATGCACGACGATATCATTGCGCAGCTTCTCAGCGGTTCAGCGCGAATGCTGGAGCAATGGAAGGCCACGCAAGAGACACAAACGGCAGACCTCGCGGATTTGATTAAACACGGCCTCATTGAGGGATCCGTTTCTCCAGAGAAAATCTCAGAAGTGTTGTCACGGTTTGTTTTCCAAGTACGGACGAAGAGTCTTCTCGAAGAAGTTCCGTATCTCAAACGAACCCGCAACAATGTGACGGTCGATCGGAAAGAGGCTTGATATGTCGAAGGCTCTCAGTCTCGCCCTGTTCATCGTCGGCATCCAAGTGCTTGCTCCTTTCGCCAACGCGGCCAAAGCCTCAGCAGCGAAACCCAACGCGCAAGCCTTACTGCAAAAGGCAGAAGATCATATGCGCGGAGACTCGTTTCAAGCTTCCGTAAAAATGGAAGTCGTACGCAACTCCGATACCCGTACCATGGAGATTAACCTCGTCACACGCAGCACCGATCGCGCGCTGATTAAGATTCTCAAACCAAACAAAGATCGAAATGCCGGTAACCTGCGTGTCGACTTCAATCTTTGGCAATACCTGCCGAATGTTGATCGTCTTATTCGAGTTCCATCGAGCATGATGCTTCAAAGCTGGATGGGCTCTGACCTAACGAATGATGACCTCGTCAAAGTCAGCAGCCTTGCGCGCGATTACAATGCATCTATCGAAACGGTCGAAGCTGTCGACGGAATTCAGGCATATAAAATCATTTGCAATCCGAAGCCGACAGCTCCAGTCACCTGGGGAAAAGTCATTGCGTGGGTCCGTAAGCCCGACGGCGTTCCTCTGAAACGTGAGTTCTATTC
>DATLHP010000223.1:0-3272 GCA_035539835.1 Bdellovibrionales bacterium | reverse complement strand
CAACGGACCGATCACTGCAAAAGGCGCCGGAAAAGCGGCGCAGTTCATCGAGCTCTGCGAGCAGTCGCAAACACCGATCATTTTCTTGCACAATACGACGGGTTTCATGGTGGGCTCTGACGCCGAAACGACGGGGATCATTCGCCAAGGATCCAAGATGATTCAAGCCGTTGCTTCGGCACGCGTTCCGAAGATTTCGATTCTTCTCGGCGGATCTTTCGGCGCCGGAAACTACGCGATGTGCGGACGCGGTTTTGATCCTCGCTTTATTTTCGCTTGGCCGAATGCACGCACGGCGGTGATGGGCGGAGAACAAGCCGGAAAAGTTTTGCGCATCGTCTCTGAAGAAAAAATGAAGCGAAGCGGGCAACCAGTTGATGAAGCGAAGCTCGCAGCTCTCGAAGCAAAGACGGCCGAGGCGCTCGACAAAAGCTCGACCGCCCTCTTTAGTACGGCTCATCTCTGGGACGATGGAATCATCGATCCGCGAGACACGCGCAAGCTCCTCGGATTTCTTTTGGATACCTGCTTCGAGAGCGAGCTGAGAAACCTGCGTAAGAACACTTTCGGCGTGCCACGCCACTAGGAGTTTCGAGTGATCATCACGCCTGACCACCTTCAGCTTCGCGACAGTGTCAGAAGCTTCGTCGAAAAAGAAATCAATCCCCACATCGAAAAGTGGGAAGCCGATGAGCGTTTTCCAGCGCATGAGCTTTTCAAAAAAATGGGCGCGCTCGGATTCTTAGGAATTCACAAGCCCGAGGAATATGGCGGCCTCGGACTCGACTACAGCTTCAACGTCGTGTTCGCTGAAGAGATGGGGGCATGCTTGAACGGCGCCATCCCGATGGCTGTCGGAGTGCAAACGGATATGTGCACTCCTGCTCTTGCGAAATTCGGATCAAAAGAGTTATGTAACGAATTCCTCCGCCCTGCGATTTCGGGCGAGATGGTTGGTTGTATCGGTGTGAGCGAAACCGATGCGGGATCTGACGTTGCTGGCTTGAAAACATCAGCAAAATCCGATGGCGGCGACTACGTCATCAACGGGTCTAAGATGTGGATCACCAATGGCGCGCAAGCGGACTTCATGTGTCTTCTGGCGAATACTTCGGATGGCCCAGCTCACAAAAACAAATCTCTCATCATCGTGCCGATGAAAACCAAAGGTATTTCGGTTTCAACGCCGTTTGAGAAAATCGGAATGCGCGCTTCAGATACAGTGCAAGTGTTCTTCGACAACGTTCGTATTCCAAAAAGAAATCTCATCGGAAAAGAAAACGAAGGCTTCACGATGCAGATGCTTCAATTCGTTGAAGAACGCCTGTATGCCGCAGGCTCGGCGATTAAGAAGATGGAACTGTGTATTCAAAAAACCATCGACTACACTCGGCAGCGCACAGCCTTCGGCCAAAGCATTCTCGACAATCAAACCGTTCATTTCCGCCTGGCCGAACTGCAGACTGAAATTGAAAGCCTGCGGGCACTCACCTATCGCAGCACAGCCCTGTACGTCGATGGCAAACAAGAAGAGGCAACCACTTTGGCCTCAATGGCGAAACTCAAGGCGGGCCGCCTTCTTCGCGAAGTGAGCGATGGTTGCCTACAGTATTGGGGCGGCATGGGCTTTATGTGGGAAAACGAAGTCGCACGCTCTTATCGTGACGGCCGCGTTCTCTCAATCGGAGCCGGCGCCGACGAAGTCATGCTTGGAATCATCGCTAAAGCCATGGGCACCCTGCCCCAGAAAAACAAACAGGTGCGATGAAGAAGTTCAAACGAGTTCTCATTGCCAATCGAGGTGAAATCGCCGTGCGCATCGCTAGAACAGCGACGCGTCTGGGCCTTGAACCGATCATCATCTATAGCGATGCTGATCGATACTCTCTCGCCGTCCGAGAAGCAAAAGAAGCGTATCGTCTCGGCGGAAACCGGGTCACCGAATCCTACATCGATGCCGATCGTGTTTTGGCGATCGCTCGCGAATCCAAGGCCGACGCCATTCATCCCGGTTACGGCCTTCTATCTGAAAACAGCGCCTTTGCACGACGAGTGATCAAAGAGGGATTCGTCTGGATCGGGCCATCACCTGACGCGATGGACGCCGTTGCTAGCAAATCGAAAGCGAAGGAACTCGCGATCAAAGCAGGGATTCCAGTTTCGCCAGGCTTTCAAGGAAAACAAGATCCTTCTCTTCTCGCAAAAGAGGCCCTGAAGATCGGCTTTCCTCTTCTCATCAAAGCCGCCGCCGGTGGCGGCGGACGTGGAATTCGCAAAGTCGAATCCGAGAGTCAGCTTCAGTCGATGCTCGAAGCGGCGCGATCAGAGGCTGTGAATTCATTCGGCGACGGTGAATTGATTCTTGAAAAATACATCGAAGAAGCGAACCACGTTGAAGTTCAGATTTTCGGTGATGAATCCGGCACTGTCGTTCATATGGGCGAACGGGACTGCTCAGTACAAAGACGACATCAAAAAATTATCGAAGAGGCGCCATCATCTGCGCTCACACCAGAGCTGCGTGAGAAAATCACGTCAGCGGCAGTTTCGCTGGCGCGCGCGGCAAAATACACGAACGCAGGCACCGTCGAATTTCTTGTGACTCCGAAAAAGGAATTTTACTTCCTTGAAATGAACACTCGTCTTCAAGTTGAGCACCCAGTGACGGAATTAGTGACAGGGCTCGATCTCGTCGAGTGGCAGTTTCGGATCGCTGACGGTGAAACGGTACCGCTTGAGCAATTGAAGATCAGTTTCAAAGGACATTCGATTCAGGCACGTCTTTACGCTGAAGACCCTGATAAGTCCTATCAGCCGCAAACCGGTCGCATCGAGCATTTCGAATTTCCGAATGAGGTCAGGGTCGATCACTTTCTCACCCCAAGCGCCGTCATCACGTCGTTCTACGATGCGATGTTAGCGAAGATCATCGTTCACGCGAAGGATCGCGGAACCGCCATCAAATATCTTAGCAAAGCACTCGATCGCACTCTCGTTGTTCCGCTGACCACTAATCGTCAGCTTCTGACCGAGGTTTTGCTTGATCAGCGCTTTCAGGCCGGGACCTTCTACACCCGCACTCTCGATCAATCTCCGCTGAAGTCGACGACCGATATCAGCGAAGCCTTCGAGACAGCTGCGCTTCTTTTTTATTCGCGCTCGAGAGAAGCCATCGAGCCTCATCTCATCGGATGGTCCACCCGACCTGCCGCGATTTTCGTGACCGTCACCGATGGGAAAATGAAGCGAACTTTGACGTTTGAAGAAAGTCC
>DATLHP010000222.1:0-8285 GCA_035539835.1 Bdellovibrionales bacterium | reverse complement strand
AGTTCGTAGGCGAAGAATTGAGTGCGCTTGATCATCCATTCGATGGATGTCGCTGAGTCGATTTCGAAACTCAGGCGACTGAATTCACGGATAAGATTGAGACTTCCACCGACAGCGCGATGAACGTCTGCATGCAATCTTTCCTTAGACCAATGCCCCGGATTTACCGGTTCTCCGTCAGTGCCAACCATTGACTAAGCGATAAACTGTAGAGGGCGACCGTGCAAGGTTGAAAACCAGAGGTCCTGGTTCACCTTACCTTGACAGACGCAGAGCCTCCACAGAACCTGGAGCCCACTTATGGAAGACTCCAATTCGCTCATCGCGTCCCTTAAAGCGAGAATTCAAGAGCTTGAAACCGAGCTATCAGACCGCGAACGCGATCTAGGTATTTTTCGCGACGAATTGGCAAAAGCGAACGCGCAATTGGAACGCTTCATCAAACAAATTGGCCAAGAATTGAAGATGGCGAGCCTTATCCAAAAAGCGCTCGTTCCCACTGAGTTTCCCAACATTCCTGGCTTCGAGTTCAGCACCAAGTTTGTTCCGAGCCCGGTCTCTGGCGGAGATTACTTCGATATTTTTGAACACGAGGACAAGTTTCGGTTTGGAATCGTGCTCGCAAGTTCGAGCGGCTACAGCATGTCGGCCCTGTTTTTGAGTGTGCTTCTCAAAATGACAGGACAGCTCGAGGCTCGCAAAGGGACGCCGCCCGATCAGATCTTAGGAATGATGGCCAAAGATCTCGTGCCTTCGATTCAAAATAACGATCAGGCCAATGTGTTTTATGGCGTCATCGACCGCCGCAGTTTTGAACTGACATACAGCGGTGTGGGTCGAATGGTCGCGATGGTCTACAGCTTCACGACCGGAAAGCTGCAGAAACTCGACGTCGAGGCTCAGCCTTTTCAAAAAGGTTTCAACGCCGAGCTTAAGAAGACGACACTGGCTCTTAATCCAAGGGACCGCATCATCCTCTGTTCGGAAGGGGTCGTTCGCGCTCAAAACCACGGCGGGGAATCCTTTGGGGAGGAGCGCTTATTCAAGACGATTCTCGCCGCGCCTCGTCTTGGAGTGCACGATATGCGCAACGAAATCCTCTATCAGGTCGAGAAATTCGCCGGCGGAAAAGAACTTCCGCAGGATGCGACGGTTGTGGTCACCGAAGTTAAAGACCGCGTCATCAAACTCGCGAAAAGCTAAAGTAAAAACTCGACCGGACTCATGCCTTCTTTATCCCGAGATGCGTGCATTGCAGGGGTAAAAACGCTATTATCGGAATGTTGCACACTGCATAGCTCGAAAGGATCTGTCATGGCTGAAGCTGCACCAATCTACGAAGGCGCAATCGATAAGGGCCTCGAAGGCGTCGTCGCCTGTCACACTGCAATCTCATTTATCGTCGGCGCGACTCTCAATTATCGCGGCTACACAATCGAGGATCTTGCAGCGAATTCGACATTCGAAGAAGTCGTTTTCTTGCTCTGGAACAATCGTCTTCCGAACAAAGCTGAACTCGATGGTCTTAAAAAAGACCTCGCTGGCGAAATGAAGATCGAGGCAGATCTGTTGGCGTCGCTGAAGACGATTCCAACCAAAGGCGTTCACCCAATGGCGTGGATGCGCACAGCAACCAGCATGATGGGAATGTTCGACAAGAACGCTGAGCTCAAGACTCCAGATGCGAACATGAAAGTGGCTCTTCGTTTGACGGCGAAAATGGGACTTCTCGTTTCCACATTCGAACGTCTTCGCACAGGCCAAGACATCGTTACGCCGAATCCTTCGAAATCTCTCGCTTGGAACTTCTTCTGGACACTCACTGGCAAAGAGCCAGACGCAGAGATCGTAAAAACTTTCGATACTTGCTTGGTCTTGCATGCCGATCACGAATTGAACTGTTCAGCATTTGCGGCTCGTGTAACTTCAAGCTCGCTCTCTGACGTTTACTCTTCGGTCGTTTCTGCGATCAGTGCCTTGAAAGGTCCTTTGCACGGCGGAGCGAACGAACAAGTTATGCTCATGCTCAAAGAAATCGGCACGATGGACAAAGCTCGTCCGTGGGTCGAAGACGCTTTGAACAACAAAGTGAAAGTTATGGGCTTCGGTCACCGCGTTTACAAAAACGGTGATCCACGCGCGAAGATCCTTCGTCAAATGTCGGATCGTTTGACTGCGAAACTCGGTCAGCATCACTGGTACGAAATGTCTGATCTCATCGACGATGCTATGCAGAACAAGAAGGGACTTCTTCCGAACGTCGACTTCTACTCTGCGACTGTGTACTACGCGATGGGAATTCCGATCGATCTTTACACTCCGATCTTCGCGGCTTCGCGTGTTTCGGGATGGCTTGCTCACATCTTTGAGCAGTGGACGAACAATCGTATTTATCGCCCTCGTGGGAAGTGGACTGGAAAAGAAGGTCTTACTTGGAAGCCCGTCGAGCAGCGCTGATTCGGATCTAAAATTTGTTTTTGAAAAGGGCGGCTTCGGCTGCCCTTTTTCGTATGGGGGATGGGTCTTCGCATGGCTTGCCAGCCCACCCTCTCTCGCGGGGACGGGCATCCATGCCCTCTGCCAGCTGTTCGGCCCTGCGGGCCTTCGTCGTCCTGACGCTGGAAGCCCCGCCAGAGAGGGTGGGCTGGCAAGCCATGCGAGAACTCATCATTCATCGCCTCAAAAATGCGTCCGCTCGCTTGTCATTTCCGGTGAGATTCTCAGATCGGCGTGGTGGTTTTCTTTCTATTTTCTCGAGTGAGGTTTTTGGTTTTTGTCGAAAGCGTTGACGAGTTTGTTGGTCAGGTCGTTCTTGTTTGATTTCTCAGTTTGAGACGCTTTGAAAAAAATCAATTGGGTTAACTAGACTGCTTTTTCCTCCGATTAACTCTTTATGAACAAAGTAAACGTCTTCATCGCAAGTCGGACCGAGCAAGAGAATTACATTCTGCAAAAGAAGCTCGAACCGCTTGAGCATGAATTCAAGGGCTTGAGTTTCTCTGGTGTTCATCCAGCAGGGCTTCCACTTTCGGTGGATTCGCGGACTGCTGTTGTCATTTACAACTTCAATGAATGGTCTTCGCGAGAGGCGAGCAATCTTGATGAACTCAAGAAAGCTGGATACCGCGGTCAGATTCTCATTATTGCCAAAGCCGATGTGACCAAAGCGATGCAAGTCGTAGGCAATGCGCAAGGGCTCGTGTTCTTGCAAAAGCCGTTTGCTCACAAAGATCTTGTTGGACTGCTTCGCAAGATGCTGACGACGCGACAAATTTCTCAACAGGTTCATAAGCGGTTTCCGACAGCTCAAGATGCGGTCGTTGAAATCCTTGGTCAGGGTGGCAACGTCAATTCTCGAGTGCGTAATCTCTCGAAGGGTGGGGCGTGCCTTGAATTCTTGTCTCAGGCTCCAGTGGCGGTTGGCGAGAAGGTCGTCGTGAATCTCTCGCTCGCAGACATGAAGCGCACCTACCAGATGCCGGCTCGAGTTGTATGGACGACTCGTGGTGGTCGCGGCGGTGGCGTGGGCGTCGAATTCACCGGTCCCGGTGAAATGAAAATTCAGATTCTCGGAGCTTAAAACTCAGACGAGTCTTTTCGTCACCGCAAGAGCCAAAAGCACCGCAAGCAGCCCTAATATCGGACTCAATACAGAATAGACGATCGCGACACTTGGTTTTCCACTGAGAAAGAGCGTCGCTGTTTGCACGGCATAAGCCGAAAACGTCGTAAAGCCCCCGCAAAATCCAACCATGATCGCAATCTGAAGTGGGCCCGTTAGAGTTCCGCGATCAGTGAGGCCGACGACGACACCAGCGATGGCGCAGCCGATGATGTTTACGAGAAACGTATGAGCCGGAAAGCCTGAATTCAGTGGCGCGACGAGATTGTCGATCCCATAACGACAAAGAACACCAAAGATTCCGAAGACCGAAATGAGCGCGAGATTCGTCATGACTCAAGGTGAACATGTTGAGGTGACTCTGCGCAAGTTTTGCGTGATGCTACGGCCTGATGGCATTGATTAAATCATCTGAGAAAAATGGCCTTCTCGAAGTTTCGTTTCACGACGTGACCTCTCGAAATAGCTTTAGTCTCGAGGCGGCTCTTGAGCTGCAGTCGGCTTTGGCTCGCGCCGATCAATGCAGTGCTCTTGTCTTCAGGGCACCAGGCCGAGTGTTTTGCTCTGGTGGACAGCTCGATGACTACGCACAAATGGAAGTCGCAAGCGAAGGCATCGAAGTGAACAATCGCATTCGATCGGCTCTCGCAGAGCTCGATGGCTTAGAGATTCCCACGGTCTGCGCTGTTACGGGTGATTGTTTCGGCGGCGGCATTGAACTGATGAGCGCCTTTGATTTCGTTTTGGCGACGCCGAATGCGTTGTTTGGTTTGTGGCAGCGCCGCATCGGCCTGAGTTTTGGCTGGGGCGGTGGAGCTCGTATCGAAGAGCGCATTGGTACTCAAAAGCTTCGAGCTTGGTCTCTATCATCGCAGCTGATTGGAGCTGACGAGGCTTTGAAAGCGGGACTCGTTGATGAGGTTCATCACGAAGGCAAAATCTTAGAGCGGGCCGAAGTGCTTGCTCGAACTCTCGCGCAGCTACCGTCAGCGCCGGTTTCTCATCTTAAAAAGTACGAAGCCGAGAACGAAGTCTCGGCTTTCAATGAACTTTGGTGGAACCCTGAGCATCGTCAGATTCTAGATCGTCGCAAAAAGCGCTAAGCCATCTCGACGAGTTCGCCAATCATTCTGCGAATGCCTTGGAAGACCTCGTGGGGCTTCGCCTCGTACATATACGCTGGCGTCGTTAGAACCTTGTGATCGCGATCGCTGACGTAATCGGTGACTGCGCATTGCACGTGTTCTGCACCTGTCTTTGTGATCTCGGCCGCAGTTGCTGGATCGTTTCCGATTGTAACGTTAACGCTTTCAGATCCGAGAATACGTGCGACGAGTGTTGGGGCGATACAGATAGCGCCGATGGGTTTTGATGCTTTATGAAAGGCTCGAATGACTCGAGTGACTTCGCGATGAGGTTTGGCTTTTGCACCGACTTTTCCCCAATCCGAAAGATTGAGTGCCGCACCAAATCCTCCGGGAAATACGACGGCATCGAAGTCTTTTTCTTGAAGAGTGGTGAGGTCTTTGGCATTTCCACGAGCGATGCGCGCGCTTTCGCTGAGCATATTGCGCGAACCCTGCGGTGCTTTCGTGGCGTGATCTGTTGAGGGTGCATCTTCATTGAGTGCGAAGCATGTGGCTTCGGCTCCGAGCTCACTCAAAGAAATCAACGTGCTGACTGCCTCGGTGATTTCAGTACCATCGAGGAAGCCGCATCCCGAGAGGACAACGGCGACTTTCTTCATCGAAAAAACTCCAGGGGATTATGGGCCCTTGCTGAAATTGAATGTGTCCGAGCATTCCTCGTAAAACACAGACTGTCCAGCGTCGCTGACCTTTACCATGAGCGCGATGCATTTTGTCAGCATCTTGGATGTGAAAGGCACATCAGGGCTGGTAGCGACTCGGAAGGACATGGCACTTTTCTTTTCGCCATTCGCCTTCCATCGGACTTCATCGAAACGCAGCCAGTATTTTTTGATTTTACAGTCGGGAATGCCGCCGCAGTTTGGTTGCTCTTGAACAGCCTTAGGTGCGTCGACAGTCTCAGTCCATTTTTTGAAGCGATGGTAGGTGACTTTTTCGCCCGACGCCGAAGTCGTCAGGTGTCCGCTGAGAGCTGCGACTTGGTCTTTTGCATTTTCGAGCTCTTGAATTCGAGCATGAGCCAAAGTCATCGAAGACGCAGGCATTCGGCAGCCACCGGGAACGACGTCGTAACAGTAAGGAACGCCTTCTTGTCGACTCTCATGTGGTTTTCCGAGTTCGTCGTAGTCAAATGTCTGCACAAGAAGTCCGACTTCGACGTAGTTAGCGGTGACGTTCATCGTTCCCACTGTTTCGCCCACGGCTTGAATGAGCGTTTTCGAGCCCATTCCGACAGATCGGGTGACTCCGTAAGCACGAAACTCATCGAGCTTGATGGTTGTCGGTGACATATCGGCGGTCGGCCCATTCAATGCTTCCAAAATTTCAGTGACGTCGACTTCTGGGCCGTAGTCGACGGGTTCAGGATTCTCGCGCGCCAAGCATCCGCTGAGCGCAAGAATAATGAGGGAAACGAAAATCCGCGCGAATCGATTCATACTGAATCCCAGCCCCATACCCACATATTGAGTGGAAGAACTTTTTCGAGCGTCGCCGCCGTTTGTTTGTCGAAAGCCTTAAATTCGCTCGAACGAACGGGTCCAAAAATCAAACGAGCAATGTCAGCATCGCTATCGGTTGAGAACACGTTGTCTCCGGCGCCGATGTAGTACTTGCCGCCTTGTTGCTCGAGAACGAAGTCTTCGACTCCGAGTGCGCGAGCGTGGCGTTTGATTTTGCTAATGAGGTTGCTTGGGTTGAGGATTTTCACCATTCCCAAGAAACCATCATTCATTTTCAGTTTATGGCCTTCCAGCGTGCGAAGTAGGTTCTCAGAGTGCTTTGGAGCGATGACCGTGATCGGCCGATTCTGAGTTCGGCGAATATGAGCAAGAAGTGGAACAAGAGCAGAAACTCCGCCGCCCCATTCATGAATGTATCCGTCGAGATCCGCACCTTTGCCTTCGATTGCGTAGGCCTTCAATTGATTCTGCTGATCCCACGCTGTGTAGATGCGACTGTTCGGAATCTGCAAGTACTTGCGCATCTCTTCGAGAGTTCTGAGGGTCGTGATCGTGTGCTGAGAATAAAGTCGGTGAATCGCTTCTGGTGCGACTTTGTTTGACTCCATGAACTTCAAATCCATGTTGTCGACGTTGATTTCGCGATCGAAAAGAATCGCGACTTCTGAACCAACGAGCTCGAATCCCATTTTGCGATAGAAATCGTACAGGTTTGTCCACAAGATCGCGAAGTCGCATCCGTGGGCACGAGAGCTTTCAATGCAGCTTTCGATAATCTGTGACGAGAGGCCCTGATTACGATGAGCGCCAGAAGTTACAACGCTTCCGAGACCGCCCACTTTGAAGAGGCCGACCGGAGTTTTTACGATCATTGGTCGTACGACGGCATGCGAAAGAACCTGCTCGTTATCGACAATAATGCGCATGTTGCCACGATTGGTTTCGCTAAAAGCGACCGGGTATTCGGAAGTGATAGACCACTTACCTTGTGGTCTCAGATTTTGATCAAGAAAGCTGACGACACGATTGAACTCGTTGTCGAGCGGTGCACGGGGTCCATCCATGGCTCCCTCCTTCGTGATTTGTCTTTTTATTCTACCATTCGCGCATGTTTCGACCGAGTCAGACGAGCTGCGACTCGGACGAACGCCTAGCCGAGAAAACGGTAGCTTTGTTGACCCACGCCAGACCATCGGCAAGAATCATGGATGTTCCTAGACCTTGAGTCGGCCGTAGAGGGAATCCATGCTCGTCGCGTTCGTAGAAAGTATCAAATACGTCGGCCACTTACTGCCGGTCGCTTTTTTGCGAGTTTTCCTCGGCTACTACTATTTCAACCAAGCGTTGATTCGACTTCATAGCGACTATCTGACTCACGCTTACTTGGCTGAAGATATTCGTGCATTTCTTCCGCGAAGCCCGGCACCGGATTGGTACAAGACACTTCTTGAAACTGTTGTGATTCCAAATTGGCAGATTTTCGCAACGGTACTAACAGGGTTTAGCTTTGCTCTCGGGATTTCATACATCCTTGGCTATCTTGTTCGCCCGATGTCGACACTTGCGATCTTCATCGGCCTCAACACGATGCTAGCGCTCGGTGCGCAACACAGCGATTTGCAGACAACGTTCACGTTGGTTCTGCATTTCACGTTGGGTTGGCTGGGTGCGGGTCGTTGCCTCGGCCTTGATTATTACTTCTACAAGCGTCGCAGAGGTATTTGGTGGTGATCGACGCAGAGACGTGGGCTGCGCGCGCGCGCAAACAAGTTCAAAAGCGTTTGCTTCCGCTTCTTATTTCGCTGATTGCGTTGAGTCTGGGCCTTTGGATCTTGCTCGGGCGTCCGACCTCTCCTCTTTCAAATACTTTACGAGTGATTTCTTATTCGAGTTTCGTGAACTCGTGGGGCCCAGGCCCTGAAATCGTAAAACGTTTCACTGAAGAAACGGGAATCGCTGTCGATCTTCAAGATGGCGGCGACGCCGGTCTTCTGCTCGAGAAAATGAAGCTCTTTCCGGCCGATGTGGTTGTTGGGCTCGATGGCCTCACCC
>DATLHP010000221.1:0-9076 GCA_035539835.1 Bdellovibrionales bacterium | reverse complement strand
AAGCAGTCTGGCATGAACTCTTGAAAGCGCGCATCCTCAACACCGGCAACGCACTCTGTGCGCGCGAAGTAAGTCGCCGCACTATCGCCACCCGTTTGTCGTTTGCGAGCGTTGTAAACGAGGAACTTCGTCACCTCGCCCAGGGCTCGGCCTTCTTTACGATAGTACGCGATGAGACCAACGCCTCCGCGCTGAGCCGTTCGCACAGCGTCTTCGATTCCGTACATCAAGTAAGGACGGCATGTGCAGATATCTGATCCAAAGACGTCGGACCCGTTGCACTCGTCGTGCACTCGGCAAGTGAGTTCGACTTTTGGGTTCGCAAGATCTTTTGGTTCACCAAAGATATAGACCGTCGTGCTGCCGATTGGCGGCAACCATACTTTCAAATCAGGACGCGTGATGAACTCTGGATACATCCCTCCAGTTTCTTGAAAGAGAATTCGGCGCAGTTCGCCCTCTTCAACCTTCAAACGCTGTGCAACTCCAGGCAGATGCCAAACCGGTTCGATCGCGATTTTCGTAACTTTGACGTCGCGATTTTTACGAATGAACTCGCCATCGACTTGCAAACGGCCAGCATCGATCGCTTCACCGATTTCAGGAATCTGCAGATGCGCCTGCGTCACTGCGATGGTTGGACGGATGTCGTAACCTTGCTGATAGAGAGACGAGAAGTGACGTTGCGGATCAAGACCCCAAGGATCCAAAGTTACGATTTTTGTGCTATCGAGCCATGAATCATAGGGACCGATCTCTGTCGGACTTTCCGTGTTGTTTAAGTCCGGTCGATGCGCTGTTGAAAATGCGCCGTTCGCAATCGAGAGAGCACGATAGACCGAGTAGCTACCACTATGCGTGCCGATCGCGTTTCTTGTTTTCGAATTCGTCGTCGACGCAACGATAGGCCCACGCTCTAGCGGCTTCTTTGCGCCCCAAACAACCGGAGTCGTTTCGCGGTACTTCAAGTTAGCGTGCGACGCGAGAATGATGTGGTTACTTCGTTTTTTTGAATCGCCCATATTCTGTCCTTACTCTTTGCCTTAAGACATCCAGTTTGAGTCGCTTTGTTTTTCCCACTTCACAGTCACTTTCTTCGTGTTCGACCAGAAGTCGAGACTCGCATGCCCTGTGATGTCACCATGACCGAACTTCGAAGCATTGATGCCACCGAAAGAGAATGGCTCACGTGGAACCGGCACGCCGACGTTAACTCCGACCATTCCTGCCGTCGCCTCGCGCGCCACTCGATCAGCCATCGCTCCGTTTGACGTGAATACGCTGCATGCGTTGCCATATTCGCTCTGACTTTCGATTTGCATCGCCTGCGAAAGATCTTTGCATCGAACAATACTGATAATCGGACCAAAAAGCTCGTTCACTGCTGCTTCTGATCCTGGCGTTACCATGTCGAGAACCGTTGGCCCCAACCAGTTTCCGCCCTCCATGCCTTTCGGAGCTTTTGCTTTTCTTCCATCGAGAAGAATCTTTGCTCCTGCCTTTTCGGCTCGATCAATTGCGCTTTTCAAAAACTCAACCTGTGCGCTCGTGATGATAGCGCCCATTTCTTTTCCGAGCTCAAGTGAACCGGCACGTTGAACAATGCGTTCAATGTGTTGATCGACGTTGCCGACCGCAAGAAGGACCGAAGCAGCCATACAGCGCTGGCCAGCACAGCCAGTGAACGAATCTGAAATTCCGACACCGCTCAATTCAGGATTCGCATCCGGTAAAAGTACGATGTGATTCTTTGCTCCACCAAGAGCGAGCACTCGTTTTCCGAGGGCAGTTCCGCGTTGGTACACGAGCTTTGCGATTTTTGTCGAACCAACAAAGCCGATCGCTTTCACTTCTGGATGATCGATGATCGCATCAACTGTTGGCGCATCTCCATGAAGAACCGTGAACACGCCCTTCGGCAGACCCGCTTCAGTCAAAGCGTCAGCGATCTTGCGCGCAGTGAGCGGAGTCTTGTCAGAAGGTTTCCATACGTAAGCATTCCCTAGAGCCAGCGTGATGGGAATCGTCCACATCGGAACCATCGCCGGAAAGTTGAACGGCGTGATATTGGCAATGACCCCGAGCGCTTCTCGGCGAAACTCACAGCTAACACCTTTTGAAACTTCCAGCTTTCCGCCGAGATCAAGATTCTGAATCGAAAGTGCGAATTCAAGAACCTCGACACCTTTCATCAAGCCGGCTTTCGCTTCAGCAAAAGTCTTTCCACATTCGGACGACTTTAGACGAGTGATCTCATCTTGATCGCGAAGGAGAATGTTTCGGAACTCATAAAGAACTTTGCTTCGTTCTTTGACCGGCAATGCTGCCCAATTTTTTTGAGCCTTAGCCGCTGCCTGAATCGCCGAATCGATTTGCTCTGGCGATGGAACAGAAAACTCACCGATTTTTTTTCCGTCGTAAGGCGAAAGGACATCACGAGCTCCACGAGCACCGCGAACCCACTCACCACCGATCAGACAATCGCAGATAGTCTGCATAACGTTTCACCCTTTGAAAAACTCGAGAGAGAAACCGAAAAGTCTAGACCAGCGAATTTACAGTGGGAAGTCCTAAACCAACCCAGCCTTTTGGCTAGCTGCGCAAAACTTGACTCCGCCTCGCATTAGAAGCGATCTGAGTCTCATGTTTGAGACAAAATCTCTGTGGCCATTAATCGGTGACGAGCTTCAACGAAACACGACACTGCCGCTGACGCAGCTACTGCTTCAGATTCTTGTCATTCTCATCGTGGGAAAACTCTGTGGATTGATCGCAAAACGCATCGGTCAACCGCAGGTCATTGGCGAAATGGTTGCAGGAATTCTCATCGGCAAGTCCGTACTCGCTTTGATTGCACCGGAAACCTTCGAATCGCTGTTCCCAGAGACAAGCCTGCCGGCATTGTCGGCCCTAAGCCAAATTGGTTTAATTATATTCATGTTCATCGTCGGGCTTGAGCTTGATTGGAACAAACTCAAAGACAAAGCCGCTTCAGCACTTCTTGTCTCTCCTGTCAGCATTCTGTTTCCGTTTTTGCTCGGATCTCTTTCGGCCTTTGTTCTCTTCGACGACTACGCACCGCCAGGAGTTCCCTTTCACTCATTCTCGCTTTTCATGGGAATCGCGATGAGTATCACGGCCCTTCCCGTGCTCGCGCGCATTCTTCGCGAGAGGCAAATGACACAAACTCCGCTTGGTACACTCGCACTGACTTGTGCGGCCATCGACGATGTCACGGCTTGGTGTATGCTCGCGCTTGTCATTGGCATCACTAAATCGGCGTCCGCTGCAAACGCAATCGGTGTTGTCGGCCTTTCGATGATTTACATCGCCGCGATGTTGAAAGTCGTGCGCCCGATCGTGAGACGAACACTTGAAAAGCACGGAAATGGCGCCCTGAACCACGATCAAATCATGATGATTTTCTTGGTCGTCCTTGGCTCTGCAGTTCTCACAGAAATTATCGGCATCCATGCACTCTTCGGTGCGTTCGTAGCTGGAACGATCATGCCTCGGGATACAAGGTTCAGAACTGATCTCGAACATCGCCTCGATGTTGTCTCCGTTGTCTTGCTTCCTCTGTTTTTTGCTTTCACAGGAATTCGAACTCAAATCGGACTTTTAAATGATTTTTCTTCTTGGGCTGTCCTCATCGTCATTGTCGCTCTTGCTGTAATTGGAAAGCTCGTCGGCAGCGCTTTAGCCGCGCGGCTTTCAGGCAATAGCTGGAGAGACTCTTGGGCGCTGGGAGTTCTCATGAATACTCGCGGGCTCATGGAACTCGTGGTTCTCAATATTGGCTACGATCTAGGAATTTTGTCGGCCAAGATGTTTACAATTCTCGTCGTTATGGCGCTCGTGACAACCATCATGACAGGACCATTGTTAACGAAAATCACTCGTCACTCTTGAGTGATTCGAAGAACCATATCTCGCTCAGATCCACAGCTTCCGCGCCCATCACAATTGCTTGTGGTGACATACAGACTTCCATCCGGAGCCTCTATGGCTTCGCGAAGTCGGCCGTATGTTCCGTTGAGATAGACTTCGTGTAAGACCATTTCAAGCGTACTGCTGTTGATACGGATGCGCTGAAGATGACGTGCGCCCAATGACGCCACGATTACGCTACCATTCCAAGCTGGAATTAGACTTCCGTTGAAGTACGAGAGTCCACCCGGCGGCATCGCCTGATTGAAAACCAAAAAGGGCGTACGAATTCCTGATTCTTCTTCACAGCTCCAGACATCAGGCCAACCGAGATTGTCTCCGAGCCGCGCAAAGCTCACTTCGTCATGACCGCTTCGACCGGTGTCTCCGGTCGGACCATGATCGGCGACGACAAGTGTGCTTGAATCAATCCAATCAAAGGCCTGTAAGTTTCGAAGACCTTTGAGACCGATGATTCCCGTGATGTTTTGTCCATCGCCTGGAGCGCCTCCATCGTCATTCATGCGCAAGAGTTTTCCGGCAAGACTCGAGTTGTCTTGAGAGCGCTCCGGAGAGCGACCGTCACCGGTTCCAACATAGAGTTTGCCATCAGGACCGAAATGAATACGCCCGCCATCATGAAACGCCCCTGCAGGAATACCGTCGACGATCACGCGATCTGCTGCAGCTGTGCGAAAATCTTCTGACAGTCGAATGCGAACAACGCGATTGACGGTTCCGCCCGAACGCGACGCCGTATAGTACAAATAGACGAATCGATTCGATGAAAAATCCGGATGCAGCGTGATTCCCAAAAGCCCCGATTCACTTTGTGCCGTCACATCTGGAACGGTGTAGACCGGAGATGCTTGAAGGCTTCCATTCGTAAAGAGGCGAACAACCCCACGTCTTTCGGTGACGAGAAACGTCGATCGCGAAATGAATGCGATTCCCCAGGGCACTCTGAGTCCCGTTGCTATTTTTTCTACCCGAAGACGTGTCGACCCCTGTGGGCCATATCCTGAGTTCACGAGCTCGCACTGATTGGACTGCAAAGAGCCGACAGAGCCATTGTCGTCAGAGCCGCCGCTTCCGCATGAAGAGAATGTGAGAGCCAGGAGCGCAACGAGTGTGCGTGATGAAAAACGAAACTTTCGTGACAACGGGCACCTCCAATGAGCGAAGTGCCGATCCTAAACGGGTAAATTGAAAAACGTCTTCGCAATTCATTGTCTGTTTGTGGAGATTGCTGAAAGCCACAAGTTCGTCTCGACGCTGAAAGCAGTACGCGTTTCAATGCGCAACCTTGCCAAGGAGCGTATCGTGCGACGAACCGTCTCAATCATCGGACTCTTGCTTCTCCCTCTGCATTCTTTTGCATCTCTCTCTATCGAAATCAAACCTCGCGATATTGCGCCCGATGATGCGTTGGTGATGGAGCGAGCTTTTTCAAATCCGCAAATCCGCGCTGCCCTTGAAGGCGTAACATATCGAGTACTCGCGATTGACGTCGCTACCGACGATAAAATTTCGATGCAGGTTTTTGACTATACAAATGACCGACTTTTGAACCTCGATGTTTCTGATACCTCCGAATCGATCTCACCGATGACGAGTTCGACCCACGCACTGACTTCCACATTCGAGGAGTTCGAAGACGCAGTAAGAATTTTGCGCACCGATCGGCAACTTAGAAAACAAATCGACAACAAGTCATTGGTCCCTTATCGCGCCATGCCCGATCTCGTTGGAGATTCAGGGCGAACAATCCCTGTCGGGCTCCGTCCGACAAATAGCAAAGCCAAGCACGAGATCGTCGCAGTCGATCTCATTAACGAAACAATCGAACGTTATCCGCGTTTAGCTCCGCCGACGGCGAGAGCGACTGCAGAGGTTTGCGGGCCGCCTTCCGCAGGGCAGAGCGAAACAAGAGTTGGCACACCGGGCTCTGCCGATCTCGTCGTCAAAGACGGAGACGAAGTCTTGTGGACTATGAACGTCACTCGCCCGTCTGCGTCGAGCGGCCGCTGGGGTTCTGCAATTGAACTCAAAAATGTTCGCTACAAGGGGCGCCTTGTTCTACACCGAGCTCATGCGCCGATCCTCAACGTGGACTACACAAGAAATGCCTGCGGACCATTTCGAGATCAGGTGAACCACGAAAACTCATTTGTCGCCACCGGCGATGCCATGGGTTCCGGATTCATTCGAACGTCGGCTCCGCCATCGACGATTTACGATTCGGGTACAGATCGCGGAAATTTCAAAGGAGTCGCAGTTTTTGAGCAAAACTCAGAACTCGTCGTCACAAGCGAACTCTCTGCGGGCTGGTATCGATATGTTTCGGAATTCCGTTTCGCAAAAGACGGATCTTTCCAGCCGATCTTCAAATTCGATGCTGTCCATAACTCTTGTACCTGCAAAACTCATATTCACCATGTTTACTGGAGATTGGACTTCGACGTCGACGGTGAGCGCGAAGGACAGTATCCAAACGAAATGGATGTGTTGACGCAAGCGGGATGGCAACCGGTCGCAACGGAGACCAAGTTCGTGCGCGGCGAAAATGCAAAGGCATGGCGCATCTACAACTCAACGACGCGCGCGGGCTATGAAGTGACGCCTGGTAAATATGACGGCACAACGAACGCCTTCGGAAAAGGCGATGCGTGGGTTTTGCGATATGCACAAAACGAAATCGACGATTCTCGTTTCGGTCGTTCAAGGGATGCGAAGATCGACCGATTCGTCAATGGCCAACCCGCACAGGGTGATTTGGTATTCTGGTATGCAGGACACGTTTCACACTCGCAGACGGACCATGAAGCTCCGCACATTGTCGGACCAAAGATTGTTCCGGTCTCGCGTTAGACTTGTTTACATTGAGCCGGTCGCATACGATCGGTTCCATGGTTTCATTTCTTCCAGCTTGGATTAAAGGAATTCTTGGATTCACCTTGTGGACGCTGAACACTGCGTTCTGGTGTGTGTTCATTTACATCGTCGCCGTTTTCAAGCTCATCATACCGATCAACGGTTTTCGCAAAGTCTGCACTGACATCATGATCGTGTTTGCAGAAATATGGATCGACGGCAATGGACGCCTCACTCATTTCTTGCACAAGATACGATTCGACATTCAAGGAGTCGAAGGTCTTGATCGCAACGCATCTTATCTTGTGTGCGCGAATCACCAATCTTGGATCGACATCACTTTTCTTCAATACGTTTTCAATCGCCGCATTCCCTTCATGCGCTTCTTTTTGAAAAAAGAATTGATGTACGTTCCGTTTCTCGGGATTGCGTGGTGGGCTCTCGATTTTCCGTTCATGCAGCGTTTTTCAAAAGAGTATCTTGAAAAGCATCCTGATATGCGCGGCAAAGATCTCGAAACCACGCGCAAGGCTTGTGCAAAATTTCAGGGAAGCCGCATTTCTATTATCAATTTCCTCGAGGGTACGCGCTTTACGAAAGCAAAGCACGACGCCCAGAAATCTCCTTATAAGAATTTACTGAAACCGAAAACAGGTGGCATTGCTTTCGTCATCGATGCAATGGGACCGCAGTTTAAGTCTCTTCTCGATGTGACGCTTTTCTACCCCGAGGGCGCCCGCAGCCTGTGGGAGTTGTTCTCTGGACGAGTGAATGAAGTTGTCGTTCGCGTTCGACAGCTTGAAATTCCGCAAGATATGCTCGGCGGAAATTATTTAGAAGACGAAGCCTACCGCGAGCGTCTGCAAGAGTGGCTTCGTACTCTCTGGAAAGAAAAAGACGATTTATTGAGCGAGCTGGCTCACTGAACAGCTGTCGTGCCCTTGTCAGCTGCGCCAGCTGCCGGAGCTGCTTTTACCGGAACCGGAATCAGAGCCGCGCAACGATCACTGAGCGAGCCTTCTTTTTCTGCACAACACTTAGCAAAGCCTGCGGCATCATACCCTGACCACCGAGAGAACGTATCGATCGTTCCCTTAGATCGATTGATGTCTTCGCATTCACCGTTCTCATTGCAGTCCGACTTTCCCGCATATTTGCCTTTGCTGTCGAAGCGATATTTCACGCGAAGCTTCGGTGTCGTTTTATCGAAACGATAAAGGTCAACCTCTGTTACTTTCGATGCCGAGGTGAATACCTTCACTAGGCTCTTATACGATGATTTTCCATCAGTGCTTTTCGTAGTGATATTGGCTACCGGAGCGCTGGGATTTGAACAATCGAGCGCGAGCTTCATTGTGCGTGGATCAATTGAAACCACATATCCGTCTTTGTTGGTTGGGACCTGGCAGTCCACCTTCTCACCATTGATATCGACGACGCTGCAAGGAACGCGAAGATCTTCGCTACCAAAGTTTTCGAACATACATTTCGGACCGCCATCAGCATTCTCTTTGATCGGTCGAACGGCATAGTCAGCTTCAGACGTCGCAGTCGACTTCCAAACCGTGTCGTCGCAAACGATTTTCGCAAAAGCAGATGTCGAGAATAGAATTGCAAAGAGACCAACGATGATTCGCATGCGAACCTCCACGTGATCAGTTTAGCTTAAATTTTCCGTCGTTTAACAGTCCTGGCTCACCAGACATGAGTCCAGTGAGTGGGCTCACTGCATGATCGCTTGCAGACGCTTGCGAGAAAGCGGTCGTTGCTCGCCAAGTTCATAGCCTTTTTTAGCCACGGCGAGACGCGATTTTTCAGAGACACCGTTCAATCCCCAAAATGAATTAGCGATTTTTACAGAGTTCTCAGGGTTACAGCCGGCAAACGCCAAGAACATCGCGAACACCGTCGGTCCGCGATGTCTCATGCCGTCGCATCCCATCGCAAGATATCCGTGATCTTCTGCACATGAAACCCAGTTCACCGCTTCTTGATCGATACTCGCCTGCAAAACAGATTCGTATTCGGCGACCGTTTTCTCTGCGTTGCTACTTGGTCTCTCTACGTAGCGCCAAACGAAGTTTGCTCGTGCGTCTCGATTTCCATCGTTCATGTACCAAGTGCATGATCTTTCTGATCGAGAAAGATTGAGGCCACGTTCTGTTGCGAGCTGCTCGACGGAATTGAATCGAGAGTTGCCGACCGCGAGACCAACTAATGTGAGTTTTCCGATTCTGAAGATGTGGTGATTTTCGATGCCTGGAATCCGCGG
>DATLHP010000220.1:0-5306 GCA_035539835.1 Bdellovibrionales bacterium | reverse complement strand
CAGTCGAAGGCGCTGGCTTCAACGTCGCAAGCCTTGGCTGGGCTGCAATGACAGCTTCAACGGCGAACGCTACTGAAGCGAAAGCTGACGGCGTTGCTTGCAAAGATTGCGGAAAAGAAGGCCACACTTGCGAACATTGCTCAGGTAAAAAAGGCGAAAAGCACACTTGCAGCGAAGGTTCTGAATGCAAAGGCGATTGCCCTGAGTGCAAAAAAGCCGGCCACAAACACGGCAAAGGTCACAAGCACGACGACAAGAAAAAAGACGACCACGCTGGTCACTAAGCACCACTGCCCGTCTTAAAAATAAAAAACCCGCTGATGAACATCAGCGGGTTTTTTTATGCCCAATTGCAGAGCTTAGAAAATAAATCTGAAATCGAGTTTCAGATCAGTGCTCGAGTATTTATCGTAACCGCCCCGGCGGAATGCATGCGAGATATCTGGCAAAATCTCAAAGGTCGGGCTCGATGCGATTCGAGCGTAAACATTGGCAGACGTCCATTCGTAGCTAGCGCTTGATGTTCTCTCTGTTCCTGGTGAAGTGATTTTGGATTCTTCAACCCAGTTTTGGTTCACGCGAACTCCGACTCGCGAATGATCGAGTTTCCATTCGTTGAAGAGAACCAACGAAAGACGATTTCCATCCTTGTACTTGGCATCGACAGTCGTGAACTCGGTTTCTCGTTCGCCGCGAATCAGATATCGGAGTTTGGGTCCAAAGAATCCCCACGACGCCGGAATTTCAGCGCCGACAGTTGGTGCGATCGAAAACTCGCCGCTTGCGACATTGCTATCACCGTTGCTCTCGACCTTTCCCTTTTGGAAAGGAAGGATGACATCGGCACCGTAGTTAATCTTGAAGCCAGATTTCGGAAGCATTCCGCTAAAGAACAAAACAGGATTGTAGAGACCTTTCGCTTTGTCTGAATCCCCGCCTGCCGAGACCTGGTAAGACGCATAGGCAAGACGGAAGCCGACCGCTGTTTTTTCGCCGACACCGTAAGCGAATTGAAAAGACAGTGGATCGATGCCCGTTGCCGTCGATTCGTAGAAGCGGCTATTTCGCTGAACGCTGCTTGAAATAATAACGCCGATGCCGGCTGTTATTTCGTTCTCTCCGAACGCTGGTTGATGAAAGAACTCTGAACCGAAGACTTCGTTGTCGTCAGCGCCTGGCTCTTGCCCCAGCGGAACGACTTTTTCTTCTGCTGCGACCTTTGGCTCAGGTGTTGGTGCTGGAGTCGCCTTTCCCAATGGAACGACTTGTGCCCACGCAGATCCGGCCATCAAGAAAACGACTAAGAAACGAAGCAATGCCATGCTGAAGCCTTCCTTAAAATAAAAAAGCCTCTCCGGTTTAGGAGAGGCTTCTTAAGACTGCAAGGAATTTGTACCTTACGAATCGATTAGAACGCGAAGCGAGCTGCGACGTTCAAGAGCATAACGCTTGTTTTGTCCAATTCGCTGTTTGAGAACGTGTAGTTGATGCCTGGAAGAAGATCCCAACCACCGAATGGAATTTTCGAGTAGAGATCGATTCCAGTCGAAGTTTGAGATTTGCTTTCTTGAGTTTCTGCACCCGGAGCCGTTTGTTTAACTTCTCCGATAGAGTTGAACTCCAAAGCGCCACCAAGAGTGATGTCAGCAACCAACATTTCGTAGAATGCCGAAACTCCGAGGATGTCGCCACCCTTGTATTTCTCATCAGTTCCGCTGTGGTCTTCTGTGCGTTCACCTTTCCAAGTGTACTGGAGTTTTGCTCCGAGCCAGCCTGGACCAGCAGTCATGTCCCAACCAACGTAAGGAGCAAGTGCCATTCCGCCAGTTGTAGCGTCTTGACGATCTGTTTCGAATTTTGGTTTTGCAAGGCCGAGGCTGAAATCAGCACCGAACTTCAAGTTGCCCATGCCCATGTTGTTTGTTCCTTCGAGGAACACAACGATGTCTTTCAAGCCGTTTACTTTCGTTTTGCTGGTTCCGAATTCAGTTTCAGTTGACTGGTAAGCCAAGCGACCACCGAGTGCGAGCATCTCGTTGATACCGTACTGGTAAGATGCACCAAGATCTTGAAGACCAGAGTACTTGAGATCCTGTGTAGCGCCCTTTGCTCTGACTGTAGAACCAAGGTGGTACGAGAGACCGGCTTCAACTTCGCTTACGCCTGCGCCCGCTTGGTGGAAGAACTCAGAACCGTCTGCTCCGTCAGCAGCGTGTGCAGTTCCGAAGGCCATTGCAACGATCGTCATCGCAATAAGATTGCGTTTCATTAGATATACTCCTTAGAGAATTTCAGCGCCAAGTTGGTCGGCGTTGTTTTCGTATGGAGCTATCCTGGGCCTTATCGGAATCTAATGTCAAACCACAGACTGTGTTCGACACAGAGCAATTCAGAGGTGTTGCATGCGAGCAACAACTTTGAGTTCAACTGCTATCGGAGTGGGCAAAGCGCCGACTTCGATCGTCGTTCGACATGGTCCGATCGGAATTCCGCGCTCATCTTTACGTGATCCAAAGAATTCTCCGTAAACACGATTGAAGGTCGCGAAATCACGCTTCATGTCAGTTAAGTAAGCCTGCACATCGATGACGTCGTTGAGCGTTGCGCCAGAGGCTTCGAGAATCACAGAGATGTTCTCCATCACGCTGCGGGTCTGAACCTCGACATCGTAAGCAACGACTTCGCCCTTAGCGTTGAGTGTCACGCCCGGAATGTCTTTTGAGCCTGGCTTACGTGGGCCGCAACCCGACAAGAACAGAAACTCACCTTCACGGCGGGCGTGAGGATATGGGCCTACTGGGGGCGGGGCTTTATCGGTGGCGATGAGGCCGGTTGCGGTTTGGGGTTTGGAGTTTGGAGTTTCAGTCCGGCTTGCGGTCTTCACTTGGGCTTTTGTTCGCTCGGTGATGTCGGCTTCGTCGTTGACCCAGTCAGGGATCGAGCGCAAAGGGCGTTTTGGGTAGAGACCTACGAGTGCGGCACCCGTGCCCCAGATCGGTTGATAGTCGAAGACTTTGCCTTCGAAGTCGTTGGTTTTGCCGGTCAGACCGTTGAGCCACCAAATTCCTTTAAAGCCCATGTCTGCGTTCGCTTGGCGCGAGTACTCACGCGCGACTTCTGAGACATCTTCAAGGCGGCCTTCGCCAAAGATCTCTAGAACCTTTTGGTTCCATTCATCGTCTTTGAGCGACGAAATTTTGTCGTGCTTCGGATCAATGTCTTTTGTTTCAAAGCGCGAAGACAAACCGCTGACGACCACAACTGCAACGCGCTTTCCGTAGGCTTCGATCGCACGCATTGCTGCTTGTCCGATCGAAAGCGTTTCTTGCTTTTCAGCGTACATATTGCAGCTTGCGATCGCCGCAGGAAGACGGTTACTTGGGTTCAAAAGTTTTTGAGCGACGATTGAACCTGTGTCGATCGGAAACCCACGATACGCCACTTCTCGCGTGTAATGCCCGAGACCCTTCACTTCTTTCGCGTACGCTTTCGCAAACCCAGAATCGATTTTGAATTTGTAATTGATCGATCCGAACTCATGCCAGTTGTGATCAACCAGCGTCCATTCCGGATTCGGATCGGCCTGAAACAGATAACCCAAAACCGAAAGCCACTGGCTTGAGAAATAGAGAATCATCTCGGCGTCAGATGCCTCGATCTCTTGTCGAACGACATCGAATGACTTTCGCAAACTACTCCACGCCGGTGACTGCTCGTGCGCAAGAAGAACGTGCGGAAGCCCCGGCACGACGTAACATGCAGTGACCAACGATCCTGGATGAGTTGTGACTCGGCGCGGGCCAAAAGGCGAGCTGGTACCTTTCATGGGCGGCCTCCGTTTTCGTGATCCCATTCTACGACGGCGTTGCCTGTGCCGATAACGCTGCCGTAGCCGTGGACTTCGGCGCCATACGTCGGCATGCCGAGAGCTGAAAGCATCCACGTCAGTGCGCCGGCCTTCACTTCTGCTGATGCCATGTCCATGAATTCTGGCAGGCAATCAACCAGCTCTTGCGAGCGACCTTCGCGCATCATCTTCAAGACTTCCATATCCCAGAGATATTGGCCGTGGTGATAGATGTGTTCGTGACTCATGTCTTCCGGAATCTCGGGCTCGTTTGTGAAGTGCCGATGCGAGAGAGAGTTACTTGCTAGCAAAACCGCGCGACGACCTGAGCGCTCGACCGCTTTCGCTGTTGCTTCACCCAAACGTTTCATCTCTTCTTGGCCGACTTCGTTTGAAAAGTAGTACGGAGAGTTGTTTGAAGAGATCGAAACCATCGGAATATCGAACGCCGGGTTCGACAAGTACATCGAAGTAATAGCGCCGTAATCGATACGGAAATCCGGATTTTTCATTACCTTCATCGTCATTCCGGCTTTCTTTCCCTCTTCAGCAATCAAAAGCGAAAGATCGACATCGACTTTGACATCGTAATTAAAACGAAACAGATGCGGGAAAATCGGATCAACCGAAAGCCCTTTAAAGTGCGGAAGCCCCAAAACGTGGTGGCCGACGTAAGTCATCCAGTGCGGTGAATGAACGATAAAGACGTCTGGCTTCTTCGCGAGAAGACTTTTGCGAAGACGCTCGTAGCCCCAACGAAGCACATCCCATCCGCCTTCAGAGCGCGGTTCGTTTTGCGGAGGATTCTCTGCATAAACCAAGTGCGGTGGATGCGGAGCCAATACTCCTGCAATGATTTTTCCGTTACTCATGAATGCCTCACGCAAATCGTTTTTGCTTCAGTGAAAAATTCGAGACTGCCGTGCTGACCTTCGCGACCGAGGCCACTCGCCTTCACGCCACCAAATGGCGCTCGCAAATCTCTTTTCATCCAGGTGTTAACCCAAACTGTTCCCGCTTCTAACTTTTCGCTAAACGCGTGGGCTCGCTTCAAATTCTGAGTCCACACCGTCGCAGAAAGACCGTAGCTCGTACCGTTTGCCCAAGCGAGAACATCGTCTTCGCTATCAAATGGAGTCACGGTGACGACGGGCCCGAAGATTTCTTCTTGTTGAAGACGGCTTGATTCTTTAACGCCGGTCAAGATCGTCGGACGCATGAAATAGCCCGATTTGAACTCGCTCGAAAGCTCGAGTTTCTCGTCGCCAGCTTCGAAGCGAGCGCCTTCGGCCCGCGCTAAAGCGATGAATGACTGAACTTTTTCAAAATGTTGCTTTGAGACCAATGGTCCGACAAACGTTTCGTCTTTCGAAGGATCGCCGACTTTGAGCTTCTTCGTTTCAAAGACGAATCTCTCGAGAAATTTCGAATAGAGCCCGCGCTGAACGTAGATGCGTGA
>DATLHP010000219.1:0-2405 GCA_035539835.1 Bdellovibrionales bacterium | reverse complement strand
GCATAATGGACGAAGAGAATCCTGCGTTTGAAATGCGCATGACTCAATTTCTCGAATGGTATCTCTTTACTCGCAAACTCGACGACATCGGTCTGACGCCGGCGCAATATGCCCTTCAAATCGATGATTTCGCGATGACGGCCGAGGAACGCCCTCGTTTCGAAAACCTCGCATTGATTCGCCACAGCCTTTTCGAGTTTTTAAAGATTCGCGGTGATGACATTCACATTCGCGATCTTTTTCTCGATCGCAAAATCGTGATCCACAATTCACCGATTAGCATCGGCTTCAACCGTGGCGAATTCTTTGATGGTCGTCTGGTTCCAGACAACGAAGACTTTCACTTCTCACGTGCTTTTTGCTTTCATCCGGTTGAAGCGGGAAAGTACATCAACAGTGAGGTCAAAAAACTTCGCAAGTCGACTTCCGGAGACCGTGAAGCGTTCATGCTGAAGCTCATGAAGATGCGCTACAAGTACGAGCAATACCGTCATCTAAAACTCGATTACGTCTATACCAACGAGAAAAAAGTGAGATTCTGACGTGGCAAGAATTCCTGGTTTGAAACGAGTTCTGATTCTAGGCAGCGGTCCGATCGTCATCGGGCAAGCATGTGAATTCGACTACTCGGGCACGCAAGCATGCAAAGCCCTGATGAACGAAGGACTGGAAGTCATTCTCGTTAATTCGAACCCGGCCACGATCATGACCGATCCTGATCTGGCGACACGAGTTTACGTTGAGCCATTGACGGTTCCGTTTCTAGAAAAAATTCTTCAGATTGAAAAGCCAGATGCAGTCATCCCTACACTCGGTGGGCAAACCGCACTCAATCTAGCGCTTCAGCTTCACGAGCAAGGCATTCTCGAAAAGTACGGAACGAAACTTCTCGGCGCTGAGCCACACGTGATCAGAGCGGCGGAAGATCGCGAAGAGTTCCGTACGGTTCTCGATAAAGTCGGAGCAAAGTATCCAAAGAGCGAAATGGTTCGTGATTTCGCCCGCGGTCTCGAAGTCGCAAATGAACTCGGATTTCCGCTGATCTTGCGCCCAAACTACACTTTGGGAGGCGGCGGCGGCGGAGTTGCATACACGCCTGAAGAATACGAGCGCATGGTGGCTCGCGCACTCGCAGAGAGTCCGACATCTGAAGTTCTTGTCGAAGAAAGCATCCTGGGCTGGAAAGAGTTCGAGCTTGAAGTGATGCGCGATAAAGACGGAACATTCGTCATTATCTGCTCGATTGAAAACCTTGACCCAGTTGGCGTTCACACTGGCGACAGCATCACGGTCGCTCCACAGCAAACTTTGACCGATCGACAGTATCAAGAGATGCGTGATGAATCTCGAAAGATCGTCGAAGCTGTCGGCCTTGAGACCGGCGGAGCAAACGTTCAATTCGCGGTTCATCCAACGACAGGTGAACGTCTGGTCATCGAAATGAATCCGCGTGTGTCGCGCTCGTCAGCTTTGGCGAGTAAAGCCACTGGATTCCCGATTGCAAAGATCGCGGCACTTCTCGCGATCGGATATACGCTCGACGAAATTCGAAATGACATCACGAAGACGACACCGAGCTGTTACGAGCCGGCGCTCGATTACGTTGTTACTAAGATCCCGCGCTTTGCGTTCGAAAAATTTCCGGGCTCAGCTGATTCATTGACGACTCAGATGAAGAGCGTTGGCGAAGTCATGGGTATCGGACGCACGTTCAAAGAGTCTTTTCACAAAGCCGTATCTTCGCTCGAAGCATCGACCGAAGGATTGGCGCCAGTGCAGTTCAACGAACGCTTGCTCGGAAATCCAAATAGCAAACGTCTCTTCCATCTGGCTCAGGCATTCCGCGATGATTGGACGGTCGATGAGATCGAGACCCTCACGCAAATCAACCCTTGGTTCCTCGAGCAGATCAAAGAAATCATCGACTACGAGAAGGTACTTGCAGAGGGAAACCTTGATCGCGACAAACTTCTCAAAGCCAAACGGCTCGGTTTCTCTGATGCGGCCATCGGTCGCTTGAGCGCGCAGGGTGCGACGGCAGTTCGCGAAAAGCGTTGGAGTCTTGGCATTCATCCAGGCTACTCGCAGGTCGACACTTGCGCCGGTGAATTTGCATCTGAAACTCCATACTTCTATTCAAGCTATTGGCCTAAGCCGACTCCATGTCAGCCGCGCGATAAGTCGGTTGTGATTCTCGGTTCCGGTCCGAATCGCATCGGGCAAGGAATTGAGTTCGATTACAGCTGTGTTCGCGGGGTGAAGCGTTTCCGCAAAGAAGGCTGGCATGTCATCATGGTCAACTCGAATCCTGAAACCGTGTCGACAGACTACGATACGAGTAACGAGTTGTACTTCGAGCCGCTCACAGAAGAGGCGGTTCTTGAAATTCTCCATCGGACAAAGCC
>DATLHP010000218.1:0-4901 GCA_035539835.1 Bdellovibrionales bacterium | reverse complement strand
GTAGGTACCGGAGTTGGCGTCACAGTAGGTACCGGAGTTGGCGTCGCAGTAGGTACCGGTGTTGGCGTCGCAGTAGGTACCGGTGTTGGCGTCGCAGTAGGTACCGGTGTTGGCGTCGCAGTAGGTACTGGTGCCGGCGTCGGTGTCGCAGTCGGAACTGGCGTAGGTGTTGGCGTTGAAGCGGGCTTTGGAGTCGCGGTCGGTTTTGGAGTTGGCTTTGGGGTCGGTGTCGACGCTGGGGCTTCGCGTGACGGTTGTCGGCGTTTTCCGCCGCCGCCTTCGCTGCCTTCCGACGAATCTTCGGGGGCGCAACCGGTGAGGATCGCTAACAACAACATAGGAAGAACAACTGTGCGCGTGCTCACGATTTGATGACTCCTGGCCATAACCTTTCGGTTAGCTAGCCCAGACTAAATACCGACTGATTGTGATGATCCGCGAGGAATCGATCTCAAGTTGAGAATGACTCGAATAAACTCAATCAGTGGGAATACAAAGGTTCTGATAAGAAAAGCGTACGGCGAAAAAAGAACGAAACCTCGCGATTAAAGGTCTAGGTGCTCGTGCTTAGGCCGCATCTGATCGAGAACTGACGAAATGCTCGACACATCATCGATGCGGAAGTTTAGATCCGATATCAGCAAGGATCCCATCACGAAGGCCAACATACGGAATTGAAAGTAAATCAACGCTCGCAGCTTCCATGACGGCGCGAGTAACTTGCGCCGCTGGCACGACGACATCAGCGCGATCAGGGCGCAAGCGCAGAAACTGAATACGCTCTTTCACCGACATGGATTCTAAATGTTGAACGAGGGCGCCCAGTTCATCGCGTGTCATCGAGAAGATCGAATTTTTCTGAAGAAGGGCAACACGCAGTTTTCCGAGGCATTCGAAATTTCCGCCGGTGCCGACCACGACATCGACATGGAGGCCCTTCGTTGCGGTTTTCAGAAAATCACGCACGGGTTGAAAGTTTTCATCCACGACTTGCCGGATGTCTTTTTCTTTTAGGCCGCGTTTTTCGAGTTGTTGAAGAAGGCGCACGGTGCCGAGTTTAAATGTCTGTGTGCTTTTACAGATTCCGTGATCGGCGATAGTAAGCTCGACACTTCCGCCGCCAATGTCGATGAGTAGCGCAACCTTGTCGTTAAGGTTCATTCGATGTGCGACAGCCGAGAAGATCAAGCGTCCTTCTTCGACGCCATCGATGACTTCGATTTTGATACCAGTTGCTTTGCGGACCTCTTGCACGAAGCTGTCGCGGTCGCGAGCTTCGCGAAGCGCACTGGTGGCGATGGCCTTTGAGTGTTTGACGTCGTGTTCTTTTAGAATGTCGCGAAATTTCGCAAAGGCATGGACTGCTTTCTCGCGAGTCTTCGGAGAAATCTCGCCATCAGCGAAAACGTCTTTGCCGAGTCGTACAGCTTCGCGGATTTTTTTGATAATGCGGATGTCGCCGTAGTCATCCATTGTGCCTAGAACTAGGCGGATGGCATTTGATCCAATATCGATTGCTGCGAGAGTCTCCACAGACCTATTAGACGGCAACACGATCCTGACTGTCCACTGACTTTCTTCTGACAATCCCTCTCGTGAAAACTGTCGAAAATGGGCGTGAGAGGAGGCTGCATGAAACCGACTGGCATATGTGAACCTATTCTGGCTGACTTGCACGTCCACTCGACCTTCAGCGACGGCAAGCTGAGTATTCCAGAGGTCGTCGACTTCTATGGGGGCCGAGGATTCGGCTGCATTGCCATTACCGATCATGTCTGCGAAGCGACGAGTTTTCTCGGAGTCGCTGCGAGCTATTTGAACCGGACTCTGACGAAGGAAACCTTTCCACGCTACATCGAAGTGTTAAGGGCTGAAGCTGATCGAGCGTGGTTGAAATACCGCATGATCCTGCTGCCGGGCTTCGAGCTGACGAAGAACTCTTGGTTCAATCACCGTTCAGCGCACATTCTTGGTCTAGGAATCGAAGAGTACATTTCGGCAGAAGGCGACATCATCGACCTCGCTCGTGCCATTCGATCTCATGGGGGTCTTGCCATTGCGGCCCACCCAGTTTCGACAGGAAAGTTCGAACCGCAAACCTATCATCTCTGGAGTCGCCGCCATGAATTGAGAAACGAGTTCGACGCATGGGAAGTCGCAAGCGGAACCAAGTTCTTCAGTGAGGTGCATGAGAGCGGGCTGCCACTCATCGCCACCAGCGACTTACATCACCCGAAACAAATCAATTCTTGGAAGACGATTTTACACTGCGATCTCGATCGCAATTCAATTCTCGAGGCGATTCGCAAGCAGCATCTCGAGTTTGTTTTCTACGATGACAGCAAAGCGTTCGCTCGAGAAAAGATCGAGTCAAACATCGGCTCTGTGAGCCTGCCAGTGAATGTGTTCTGCTGACTGGGATGATAACTGCCGATCACAATGGTTCCGTTGTCGAGCGCGACTTCAGCGCCGTGGCCAAATGCAGGTTTCGCCTTCGACCATTGACCTTGCTTCTTCAACTCCAAAAACGTCGCAGTCCACGCGATCGATCCCAGCGCAAGAATCACTCGCGGTTGGGTGATCTGAAATGTTCGTGTCAGAAATTCTTCGCAGTTGCCGATTTCTTTCGGAGTCGGCTTGTTATCTGGCGGAGCACAATGGGCTGTAGCAGTGATCAAACAATTGCGGAGTTTCAAGCCGTCGTCGGCATATTCGAAGGATGATTGATTTGCGAAACCGGCGCGATGAAGCGCTCTATAAAGCCATTGTCCGCTGCGATCGCCGGTGAACATGCGCCCGGTGCGATTTGCGCCGTGAGCGGCAGGTGCGAGGCCCACGATCAAGAACTTCGCCTTCGGGTCGCCGAAGTTTGTGATGGGTTTGCCCCAGTATTTCTCATCTTGGTGCGCGCGCTTTTTCTCTTTTGCGATTTTCTGGCAATGACGAATGAGGCGAGGGCAGCGCGTGCAGGCAACGATGTCGCGATCGAGTTTAGACATCGAATCGCCGCGAGATTTTGTCACTCTCATTACTTCTCGTTCATGAGAGTGGTGATGCGTTCTTTGAGTTCTTTCGCGTCGTTTGGTTTTGCGCAAACAAACCACTCGTTCTGTGGATAGATTGCGACCGCAACTCCTTCAGAGCAGCGATCTAGGCAGCCTGAGTTGTTGATACGAATGCGCTTCTTCCACTCTGGATGTTCTTTCGTCCAGTCTTTCAGATCTTTGCGAAGGTCATCTGCGCCGCAAGGTCCGCAGCACGAACCTTTCTTTTCGTTAGTGCAAACGAACACATGAACTTTGTATTGGCTCTCTGTTTTGCGCATCTATTCCTCGTTGTGGTTCCATATTGAGTATCATCGCTCGCGCGGTCGAGAGCAATTCTCGTCACCCGTACTTACTCACATATTTTTTGAGATTCCCCTTGGAGAAATGAATCACTTCGGTTAAAACTAAATACAGCCTATACAGGCACTTTGACGATCGCAGCGCAAGCAGCGATCGAATCTCTTGAAAGGAGGTCGTGAAATGAAAGCAACGAAGAAAATCACAACTACGGGAATCCCTATGGATATTCGCAGCGTGGATCACGGCCTCTTCGGCAAATGTCTCCAAGCACTCTGAAGAGTGCCTGATCCCCGAAAAACCAAGAGTGTTTTGAAACGTCGATGACGTGAGTGTTTCGTTTTGCTTTAGCAAACGTTAACAAGCGCGCCATTCTGCTTTCACGTACTCAATCCAACAAAAAAACGAACCGAGATCCGCGGCAATTCCGCTGCGGCACTCATATAAACAGGAGTAATTTATGGTAACCGTTCATCAACGTAGAAAACGTGAGAACTATAGTAGCCTCGCCGAGCAAGGGAACGAAACGTCGTGCCAATGCAATAGAACCGGTGAAGCTACACACGATCTCGCGCCGGTCGTATCGCAAGGGCAAAACGAAGTTCCAAGTCTCGCGCGAGGCTGGCTTTGGAATGTCCTCGTCATTTTCGGCACTCTTTTGTTCGTCGAGCCAAAACTCGTCAGACAAGTCTGCCCAAACAGCAGACCGCAAGAAAGACACGAATTTGAAAAACGCTACTACTAAACCTTATGAGAAGGGCGTGGATGGACTCGTTTCAGCGGGGACGGGCATCCATGCCCTCGACCAGCTGGATGACGTCGTGACGCTGGAAGCCCCGATGAAACGAGACCATCCACGCGTCACACACAATGATTCGTTATTGAAGGTGCCCCAGAACATTCGTGATCGCCGTTACGTCCTCACCACGGCATTCATTCGATCCGCAGACCTTCGAACGTACGCAACCGTTCGTCCAAACGTAATCTTGCTCACCACGAACAAGAATCCCTTCAACTTCTTTTGTCTGAAGATTGAAGACCGCTGATCCTGAGTTTCCGCCATACGTGTCGAGGTTCGCTACGAAGAATCCGTTCTTTGCTTCGGTACGAACAACAGAGCCGTCGGCAATCTTCACTGGAAGACCTGCTGGGTGTCCGATGACGACGAGATCTGAGCCTGAAGAAACATTTCCTTCTTGGCGAAGCGAGAGGGGAGTGTGGCCTACGATTTCGCGGTCGACTTCGATGACAGCGTAGTCAGCACCGCGAGCGTCCTGCTGCGTATGGATGACTTTTGTGCACTGATAGATTTCGCCCGCGGGTGCGTGAGTGGGAGCTTCAGTTTCAGACTTGTATCCGTAGCCGAAAACGAAAGATGTGCGTTCACACGCAGTTTGCGAGTTGATGCAGTGGCCGGCCGTAATGATCTTGTTTCCGCCGACAAAGAATCCTGAGCAAAACGCTGCCGCCGTTTGGTCTTAGAACTTCACATCCCTGCAAAGCTGGTTCGAGAGTCCGTAATGACGACCTTTGATTTCGCGAAGCCCGATTTCATGC
>DATLHP010000217.1:0-8706 GCA_035539835.1 Bdellovibrionales bacterium | reverse complement strand
TCAGACTCGAGGTCGATCAGCACGACTTCCGCCCCGAAAACAACTTTGTCGCTTTTAATCGCTGCGGTATCGATGACTTCGGCGCCAGCAAGCTGACCCTGAACTTCAGCAATGCGACCTTCGATCATCGCTTGTCGCTCTTTTGCGGCCTCATACTCGGCATTTTCAGAAATGTCGCCGTGAGAACGAGCCTCTTCGATAGCTTTGATCACGGACGGACGCTCGATCGTGATCAAGCGCTTGAGCTCGTCCTCGAGCTTCTGTTTGCCGCGGATCGTAATAGGCAGATTTTCTGGCATCGGCCTCTCCTTATTGAAAATAGCCGGTTTGCGGAAACCAAGACGTTTATCGCACTTTGGCAATTGCATCAAGGTAAAGCACTTCCATCCTTTGGCCCTGGCTGCGGCCTGCTTTTTTGCCACCTTTCGAGGATCGAGGGTATCCTGTGCCTTCAGGAAAGAAGCCAACGCTATGACGGTCACCGATGCCTAAATCTATAGCAGAAAAGCTCCTACGGGCTCAGTCGGTGATCCTATCGACTCATCGAAACAGCGATGGCGATGGACTCGGTGCCCAACTGGGCCTCTATCATGGGCTCATCTCTATAGGTAAACTTGTTTCGGTTATTAATCTCGATCGACCGTCCCGTAAGTACTCGTTTTTGGGTGTTGAATCGATCATACAAATTTGTGGCGAAGCACCTCTGCCAAAAGCAGACTTGGCGCTGATCCTCGATACTAACGATCGCCGGTTAGCCGAACCGCTGATTTCAGAACTTGAAAAGCAAGGCACCGAAGTCGTCTTCGTCGATCATCACCCGGTATTGAAGGAAGGCCCCGCGCCAACGACCGGCTCACTCATCGATATTTCGGCCGCGAGCACTGGCGAAATCGTGTATCGAACCATTCAAGAAATGAAAATTTCCCTCAATGCGGCGATGGCGCGAGCTCTCTACACGAGCGTCGTTTTCGATACTCAGCTCTTTCGTTTCGTGAAATCGGATCCGCGTTCACATCTGATGGCCGCTGATCTGTTGAAGTTCGAAAAAAATCCAGAAGAAATCCATCGAAAGCTATTTGCGACTTACTCGATTCAGAAAATGGAATTTCTGGCTCGCGCTTTGGCACAAGTCGAATACACGGCAAATGGAAAAATCGCCGTTCTTAAGCTGGATGGTCGAGAAATTCGCTCATATGGCCTCGATCTCGAAGACAGTGTCGACGTCATCGATATGGTGATGAATATCGAAACCGTGCAGGTGGCAACGCTCATGCGTGAAGACATGCCTGGAGTGTTCAAGCTTTCTCTGCGTTCGAAGGGTGTATTCCCTGTTCTTCCGCTAGCAGAGCGGCTGGGTGGTGGCGGCCATACGTTCGCTGCTGGTGCGTATGTCAAACGCGAGGCTCGAGAACTTCGTGAATTCATTCTCGGAGAATTGCTCGCGGTGGTTCAGCCCGGCCTGAGGAGTGCCAACGAATGAGCGCACCGAAGGCGAAGCGCGAACTCGTTTGTCTTTGTAACAACGTCCATCGCGACACGATTGAACAGTGCATTCGCGACGGCGCAGATACCTTGAATAAGATTTTCGATCAAACCACTGCCGGCGTCGGGCCTTGTGGCGGCTCTTGTCGCCGCAAGCTTCAGCCCATGCTCGAAAGCTATCTTGAAACGGGCGAGTTTCCGGCGAGTATCAAAGAAAATAAAAAGAAGACGCGCTAACTTAACCGCGATTGAGGCGATATCGAAGGACCGCTTCGATATCGGGTTTGCAGCTTCCGCAGCTGGTACCTGCTGATGTCTCTCTTGAGACCGACGCCGAAGATTTGCAACCAGCGATGATCGCGGCATCAACCTTTGCCAACGGAACTCCGCGACAATGACAGAGTTCCTCTTCACTGTACGGAAATTCCCAACGACCTTGCGCTTTCAATATCAATTCGCGAATGAGAATCGAGGCGTGGTCTTCACCCTTTGGTATTGGAACGTCGTCGATCGAACCCTTCAGGTAAGTTCGCCATTCAGCCATCAGCTTGAGTAACGATGTGCATGCAGTGCCACTCAATTTACTGGATTGAATTTGGCGGCCGCGCAGCTCCAGTTGAAGTGAAACGGCGTCGCCCCCCGGGACCTTCACCGCCAAATCAACCGACTCTGTTTTTACAAGAGGACACACTGCCGACATATCCTTTCATTCTCGCATGTATGGCGGCATTGCCCCAACTGGACGGTTTCATTTTGATCTGCCTCAGGACCTAAGTATATTAGGCCCAGAGGTGTTCCTGTGGAGAGTGTCAATACGTTCGTCGAAATCATTCCGATTTATGCGCTGACCGACAATTACTGCTACCTCGTGCATCGAAAGGGCTCAAAGCGAGCGATGCTGATTGATGCATCTGAAACTGAACCCATTCAACGCGCTCTTCACCAGTATGGGCTGCATCTCGAGCTCATTATTTCAACGCATCATCACCATGATCACATCGGAGCCAATCAAGAACTCCAAGCCGAAACCGGAGCCGAGATCTGGTCATCGCTCTATGATCTTCAACGTGTCCCTGGTTCAAAACGCGGACTGACCGACGGAGAAAAATTCTCTTTCGATGGAATTGATTGCGAAGCCATGATGATTCCGGGGCACACGCTAGGTCAAATCTCCATCCATATTCCGGAAGCTCAAGCGCTCTTCGTCGGCGACACGATGTTTGCGATGGGATGCGGTCGTCTTTTCGAAGGAACCTTCGAACAGATGTACGAAAGTCTTCGTCGAATCGTGGCGCTTCCGCAGACGACCCGAGTTTATTTTGGCCACGAATACACGGCGAACAACGGCGGATTCGCATTGCAAGTCGATCCAGACAACCGATTAGCAATCGAAGAGCGAATGATCCTCGCTCGTGAATACGTCGTAAAAAACAAATGTGTTCCTGCGCCCACCATCGCTGACGAAATGCGGGTCAATCCATTTTTGCGAGCAAGAACTTTGAGTGAGTTTCGCTCATTGCGTGAGCGTCGAAACCATTACTAGAGTTGATCGTATTTGCGATTGCTGCCTCGAGCTTTTTCAACCGGATATTTTTCGGCGTTCTTCATCATCTTTGCCATCAACGCTGATTCGAGACCGATTTGATGGCGAGAAGCGAATCGTAGAAGAAAAAAGAACACGTCAGCGAGTTCTTCTTCGATCTCTAAACGCGACTTGGAATCGTTGAAAAGTGCCATGCTCTGCTCATCATTTTGAAAACGAAACTTTTCAAGAAGCTCGCTCGCTTCCGTGATCAATCCGATCGCCATGTCTTTCGGACCATGAAACTGATCCCAATCTCGTTCTTCACAGAAGCGTGTGACTATTGCTTCAAGTCTTTTGAGCTCACCGACATTGCCCATTTCCACCTCAGAGACTTTTCTGGTTCGTATTCATTTACGATCCGCCACATCTGCGCGGCATCTTGGCTCGATTTCCACACACTGACAAGGCCACTTTCGAAAAAGCTCGGCAAGAACCTATGCTCTTCCTCTATGTCTGAATCATTGAGCTTGGACAAAAATCACTGGCAGCCCGTTCCAACGTCGTTGGATGCCCTGACGCGCGATTCGGCGCGTACTGAATTCTTAAGTGTCTGGGCGATGACCGAAAAACTATTTTCGGCTCTCAAAAACGAAGAAGCATTTTTGATACCTCCGCCGCACCGCCTGCGTTTTCCTCTCATGTTTTACTTTGCGCATCCGGCATCGTTTTATTTAAACAAGCTCCGACTGGCTGGCGGCAACCTTCCTGTTGTTCACTCTCAATTTGAGAGTTTGTTTGCGATGGGAATCGATGAACACTCGTGGGACGACGTTGAAAGAATTGAAGGCCACTGGCCACGACTCAGCGAAGCTATTACGTTTCGGGCGAACGTCAAAAAATCCATTTTGAATTGGCTCTCGGAAACGGATGCTTTCGATAAACGCATTGAACCAGACTCTTTGGCCTGGGCGTTCTTGATGGGTCTCGAGCATGAAAGAATTCATCTCGAAACAACATCGGCACTCCTACGCGAACTCCCGATCGAATATGTCGAACGGCCTAAAGATTTTGCGCCGCTCGCGGCGACATTGCCCACGGCACATCGAGAGAGTTGGATACCCATCGAACTTGGAATCGCGCGCCTAGGAAGACCGCCAACATTCAAGGCCTATCACTGGGACAATGAACACGGTACGGCCATCGTCAACACTGCCGAATTCGAGATTGCCTCGACGCCAATCACGAATGAACTCTTTCTAGAATTCGTAACTGATAATGGTTACGAAAATTCTGAGTATTGGAGCGAAGACGGATGGGCTTGGAGAAATTATGGCAAGCGCAACCATCCCACGTTTTGGCGAAAACTCGAAAATCAGTTTCTCTTGCGAACGATCTTCGAAGAAGTCCCTCTTCCACCTCACTGGCCTGCCATCGTCAATTATCACGAAGCTGGTGCCTACGCGGCTTGGCGCTCATGCCGAGACGGAATGGCCTACCGACTTCCGAACGAAGCACAGCAATCCCGTTTTCGAGTGACGATGATTGGCCGCCCTTTGCAGTATGAGGATTGGTTTTCTCGCCAGGCGTTTTTTCAACCGACATTAGTGAAAGCCAACTTTGGGTGGCGGAATTCATCTGAATCCAATGTCGATCATGAAAACCCGCGAACGGACCTCTACGGCAACGTCTGGGAATGGTGCGACGAGACATTTGCGCCGCTGGGCGGCTTTCACGCTCACCCGCTTTATCCCGACTACAGCACCCCATCCTTTGAGGGAAAGCACAAAGTTCTATTGGGTGGATCATTCGCGAGTTCGGGGGCCAGCCTGACTCCTTGGGTACGCAACGCATTCAGACCTCATTTCTTTCAACATGCCGGATTTCGATTGGTAAGATCAGTGAATGCCAAATACGCAAGACCCCATTGAGACGTTTCGCGCTTCATTCAAAAAAAATGAGCTTCATCATTTCAACAATGCAGGTGTTGCACCGACCTCTCGCCAGGCTCGCGAAGCCGTTGAACATTGGGTCAAACGCTTTTCCGAAGAGGGCACTCATTGCATCGCCGATGCTGTTGCAATGTCGGAACGCACCCGCGATGTTCTTGGTCGAGTGCTCGGCGCTGAAAGTAATCAAATTGCTTTCTTTCAAAGTTCCGCAGCCGGCCTCTCCCAAGTCGCTTTCGGCCTTAAGCTGAATCCCGGAGACGAAATCATCACTTGGGATCAAGAGTATCCCTCAAATTTTCATCCGTGGCGGCTGGCTTGCGAACGCTCAGGAGCGAAGCTCGTCGTCGCTCAATCAGGAGAAAATTTCTCGACTCCAATCGACGCAATCAAAGCTGTCATCACTTCTCGAACGAAGCTGATAGCATTTTCTTGGGTTCAATACCGCACCGGCGCCATTGCTGACATCGGCGCGGTTTGCGAGATGGCCCGTGCGAAAAATATTCTAACTTGCTCCGACATCATTCAGGGCGCCGGCATTCTTCCATTCGATTTCGAAAAGTCCGGACTCGATTTTGCCTGTGGCGGAAGTCACAAATGGTTCGTCTCACCAGTGAGTTCTGGATATTTGATTGCCCGCAAAGATCGCATCGATCAGCTTTCTCCGCTGATGGTTGGCGCAGCTAGCTTCGGCGGCCCCGACAGCCTACCATCCGATACGACACTTGTGGCAGGAGCTCTTCGCTTCGAACCGGGCTCAAGAGCCTTTCTTGAGCTTGCCGGCTTTGGTGCGAGTCTCGAAATGATCGAAAAGGTCGGAATTGCACGAATTGGTCAGGAAGTTGAATGGTTGAGTAAAAGGCTCATGCATGGCCTTCGCGAGATCGGATACGCTATCCATTCTCCTCATGGCTCCCACTATAGAGGCTCGATCGTCAACTTTGCTCCAACTCAGCAAAGCGCGGCCAAATCGGCCGAAGCTATTCATCACCGCTTGAATGAGGCCAAAGTGAGTTTTGGCAAAAGACAACCGGGTGTACGATTAGCACCTCATGCCTTTAATACTGCCGAAGAAATTGACCTGATCCTTGCTTGCTTGAGATAGTTGTCCCACCCCGGAGGTTGAACCATGCGTCCTTTTGCCAAACTCATGACATTCGCTGCTGCCACTTTGTCTGCCTTTTCCGCCAGCGCTCTTGAATCAGGAAACAAAGCTCCACTCTTCAAGATTAAAACTCATGAAGGAAAGAACTTCGATCTCAGCGATCGAAAAGGCACTTGGACTGTTCTTTATTTTTATCCGAAGGCGGAAACGCCAGGCTGCACGAAGCAAGCTTGTGCATTCAGAGATTCGATCAAAAGAATTCGCGATCTCGGCGCCGACGTTTTTGGAATCAGCACCGACACCGTTGAAGCTCAAGCAGCATTTCACAAGAATCATCATTTAAATTTCACGCTCCTCGCAGACGCCGATAAAAAAGTCGTTGAAGCGTATGAAACAAAAATGCCAGTCGTTGGGATCGCAAAACGTCAGACGTTTATCATTGGTCCTGATCTGACGATTCGACACATCGAAAAAGATGTCGATCCTGTGAAAGATGCCGGCTATGTGGCTGATGTTTTGACATCGCTTCAGCGCCAAGACTCCGATAAAAAACACTAAGTGAACTCTGAGCTCAGCGTTCTTATCTCTGCGCTGATTCCCATCGTCGAGAAGGCCGGTCGCGCGATTGCGACCGTCCGCTCTGATCGCAGCTGGTCCGTTCAGAACAAGAGCGACGACTCTCCATTCACTCAAGCCGACTTGGCTGCTAACAAAATCATTGTCGAAGGAATTGCCGCTATCTCAGACGATCCGATCGTCTCAGAGGAAAGCGTGTTTCCAAAGATGAAAGGAAACCGGTTTTGGTTGGTGGATCCACTCGATGGCACACGTGATTTTATCGCTGGCGAAGAAACCTTCGTCATCTGCGTCGCTCTGATCGAAGATTCAAAACCGATTCTCGGAATCATCCATGCCCCAATCAGCAAAGAGACGTGGCATGCTTCGGTCGGCGAAGGGGCATTCAACTCCAAAGGACGAATTCGGCATTCACATCCAAAACGACCGCTCAAGGCTGTCGGTTCTCGCTCGATGCCGTCGGACCGAATGAAACTCTTGTACGAAATGTTCGGAATTGAAACTGTCGATCGATTTGGTTCTGCCTTGAAGTTTTGCAAGATTGCTCAAGGTGACTACGATGTTTACCCCCGCTTCGGTCCGACAAGTGAATGGGATACAGCAGCCGGACAAGTGATTTGCGAAGAGGCAGGCTGCCTCGTTGTATCCTTAAAAACTGGGCAGGCGTTGAACTATGGCAAGTCTGATTTCCGCAATGAAGGTTTCATTGTGATTCGTGGTGATGCCAACGTTCCCGATCTATTGAGTCGTTTACGCTCGAAAAACTTGTTACCCTCTTGAACTTTTAGCGACGTTTCCGGCAACACCTCTCACTCGCCCTGAATCGGTTTACTCAAGCAAGAGCTTCGACTACTTTGAAGTCGTATGCCGACAACACGACCTCTGAAAATTCTGTTGGTCGAAGACAACGAGTTCGACCTCGAACTTATCCTACGGGAATTGAAAACGTCGGGCCTCGTTCACCAGGCAAGAGCGGTCGACACTCTCGAACAATTCGATTTCGAATTCAAAGAATTCCAGCCTGATATTATCCTCTGCGATTTCTCGATGCCCGGCTTCGACGCGTTTGCTGTGCTCTCTCGCGTGACGGCATCGGGGTTAGACATTCCTGTCATCATCATTACCGGAACGCTGAGCGATGAAACCGCCGTCGAGTGCCTCAAGCGAGGCGCAGCGGACTATTTGCTGAAAGACAAAATTATACGCTTGCGATCGTCCATTGAGCGAGCCCTTGAACTCAGAGATTCAAAGACTGAACGTCAAAGAATCCTTTCGCGACTGAGCGAAAATGAAGAGCAGCTTCGAACAATTACCAATGTTTTACCCGCTTTGTTACTTTACATTACTCCGACACTTCAGATTCAGTTCACGAATCGAACCTCAGAGCTTTGGCTCGATTCAGAACAGAGCGCTTTTATCGGAAACTCTGTTGCGAAAATGCTCGGCGATGAGTTCGCTCGCCGCTTCGTCGACGAAATGCCACTGCTTATGCAAGGTGTTCCGGTGAGCTTCGAAACGTTTTTACCGACGGTATCCGGGTCCAAATTTGTGAATACCACCATTACGCCGGACCCCGGAAAAAGTCGCGGCATTAAGGGTTTCGTTTGCCTCATCACGGATATCAGTGAACGAAAACGTTACGAGCAAGAACTTCTAGCAGCGCGATCGGCTGCCGACTCGGCAAACAAATCAAAGAGTCTGTTTCTTGCGAACATGAGCCATGAAATGCGGACACCTCTCAGTGCCATGATGGGCTTTGCGGAGCTTCTTCTTTCAAAGAACGAATCGGCATCCGATCGAACCCTTTGGGCGGAAAAGATTCACAAAAACTGTGAACGATTGAAGAACATGATCGACGAGATTCTCGATCTATCAAAAATCGAAGCTGGAAAAACTCAAATAGAAAAGTCGATTTTTCCGGTCGCAGATGTCATTGCCCAAGTCCAATCTCTTTTGGGTCCCATCGCCAAAGAAAAAGGAATCCAACTCGTTTTCAGCGTAAAGGGAAAAATTCCCGAGCGAATTTGCAGTGATCAGACGAAACTACGGCACGTTCTGACAAACATTATTGG
>DATLHP010000216.1:0-6637 GCA_035539835.1 Bdellovibrionales bacterium | reverse complement strand
CGATAGGATTGAAGAGAGTTACCTTCTGCCAGAATTCGGGAAGCATACTGATCGAATAGAAGCTGCCACCCAAGAAGGTGAGTGGAGTGATGATCATCAGCGGAACGATTTGAAGTTTTTCGAACCCATCGGCCCAGACGCCAATAATAAATCCGAGAAGACTGAACGTGACTGAGGTTAAAACCAAAAAGCCGAGCATCCATATAGGATGTTGAATCGAATAGTCGACGAAGATACGAGCGGTGATCAGGATGATAATTCCGAGGATGATCGACTTCGTCGCCGCTGCGCCGACATATCCAATGACGATCTCGAAAGCAGAAATCGGCGCCGAAAGAATTTCGTAAATGGTTCCGACAAACCGAGGCATGTAAATTCCGAACGAAGAGTTCGAAACACCCTCTGAGAGAATCGAGAGCATCACGAGACCGGGGACAATGAACGCTCCGAACGAGACACCGTCGATTTCATTGATGCGTGAGCCGATCGCAGAGCCGAATACGATGAAGTATAGAGACGTAGTGATAATCGGCGTTGCCAAACTTTGAACGACAGTGCGAAAGAAGCGGGCCATTTCAAAAGTGTAAATTGCTCGAATCGCATAGAGGTTCATGCGCGGCTCCCGATCAGATTGACGAAGATGTCTTCAAGAGAGCTTTCTTTGGTTTGCAAGTCTTTGAAATCGATCCCACGATCGCTCAGGCGTTTAAGTAGAGCAGCGATTCCGGTTTGTTCGGCTTTCGTGTCAAATGTATAGATCAGCCGATGTCCGTCCTCGGAAAGCTCCAATGGTGCATCCGCGAGTTCTGCTGGAACCGCCGTGAGAGGAGACGTCAAACTCAAGGTGAGCTGTTTCTTTCCCAGTTTGCGCATGAGAGCCGTCTTTTCTTCGACGACGACGATCTTGCCTTTGTTGATAACGCCGATGCGGTCTGCCATCTCTTGGGCTTCTTCGATGTAGTGAGTGGTGAGAATGATGGTGACGCCACTTTTTCTCAGCTCTCGAACCATCTCCCACATGTCTCTCCGAAGAGCGACGTCGACGCCAGCCGTTGGCTCATCGAGAAAAAGAATATTGGGTTCATGCGAGAGAGCCTTGGCAATCATCACTCGTCGTTTCATGCCGCCCGAGAGAGTTTGGATCTTGCTGTCCTTCTTGTCCCAAAGCGAAAGAGTTTTTAGAACTTTCTCGATGTGCGCTTTGTTTGGTGCTTTGCCGAAGACGCCGCGACTAAAGCTGACGGTATCCCAAACTTTTTCGAACATATCAGTGGCAAGCTCTTGCGGAACGAGTCCGATTTTCCCACGCACAGTTCGGTAGTCTTTGTGAATGTCGAGTCCATCTGCGCTGATTGAACCACTTGTCGGGTTCACGATCCCGCAGATGATATTGATGAGTGTGGTTTTACCAGCGCCATTCGGTCCGAGAAGCGCGAAGATCTCACCTTTTCGAATGTCGAGACTGACGTCATCGAGAGCTTTGAAGCCTGAAGCATAGGTTTTGCCGAGATTGGTAACCGAGATAATTGAATTCATATTTTCACTTCAACAGATCAAAAAATGCATGGGTGAACGTCGTGCGATCTTTGATGTTTCGCAAGTCGCCGAGCGGAATCTCGAGGAGTTTCTGTGCCTCAACTCGGTGCCCGGCATTTTCAAGAATCCAGATCGTTGCCAGCACAGCTGTTCTGCGATTGGCATCTTTGAACAAGTGGGCGAGAACCAATTCACTGTACGTGAAGAGAGCGGCCTCTTTGACTTCGCCATTGCCCGCCATTTGATTCGCGGCTCCCAAAATATCACGCGCGCGATTGATCGGATTCGATACGACGTTGAAGTGATGAAGATTCCCTGAAGGCAGGCGAACTTCCATTTCTGAAAACCGCCATGGTTCTTCTTTTGAATCCGTCAAAACTTGGTTGAGATGCGCAAGTTCCATTGAATTGATTTTTTTAATTCCGCCCGCAGCTTGGTGCACGTCATGAACCGCGCTGAGAAAGCGTTGGTCTTCGAGCTGCCTTTGGAGTGGATTCTTGCGTTGATCAGCCATAACCCATTGTGGCCAGGTCCGAGTAAACTCGCAATGAAGAGAACGGACCAGACCATCGTCCGGTGGTAACCAGGGCTCGACGTCTGTACCATATTATAAGGACCAGGAGGGTACCATGGGCGTGGGAACGTTGATTCAGGTCGTCTTCGATATTTTTGTAGCGGCCGGTCTGTTCATTGTGGTCATGCGAATGAATCGCGCACCGAAAGATGACCCGCGTCTAAGTCGGGGTCTTCAGCTTTTGCAAAGTAAGATAGCGGTGCTTGAAGATCTTTCTGACCGCACAGAAACTCAAGTCACTCAGCTCACGGCGATTCTTGAACAAAAGGCACGCGAAGTTCAGGCAAAGGTTCAACTCGCTGAACAGCAAGTGCACGAAATTCGCCAGTCGATGGATCGCTCGCTCGAAGTCGCCAAAATCTTCCAAGATAAAATTCCTCACAAAGAGATCATCGAGCGTCAAAACACAATCAAGTATGTGCAAGCCGCTCGCTTGGCTCATCGCGGAGCTTCGGTCGATGAAATCGCAGCTCAGGTTGATCTTCCTCGCGGTGAGGTCGAATTCATCGCGAGCGTTAACCGTGAGCAACTCATGTTTTCTGAAGAGCAATTGCCCGCGTGGGCAAAAGAAAAATCCGAAGCAGCGCCGAGCGATGCAAGCTTTGCGTTCTCTCCACAAGCGTTCGCCGCCACGGGAATTAATTTTGTAGAAGAGAATTCGAATGAAACGGCAGCGGGTTCAAACGAGGAGAATGCGTCGCGCCTCCGAGCAGAGATGGAATTGGCGGAAAAGCAAAGACTCGTCGAGAACCTGAGCCGACTTCAATTCGAAATGAAAAATCTCGATATGCAGTTCGCGCAAGAACACGCGAAGCGCGATCTTGCGGGGGCGTTTGAAGTACCGACCGTCGAAACTGACTCATTGAAAAGGCTTGGCGAGGAATTTCGAAAGGCTGTCGAAGCCGGAAACATCGAAGACACAAAGCCTCGCCTATTGCCACTCGATCAGCTTTCAAACCTAATGCCGCCAGTGAATCTCGCCGCAGAAACGATGCGTGAAGCGAGCGGTAAGCTTGGCGGTATCGCATCAAAGGCCTACGACTCGCTTTCTTGGGTCGCGAACGAAGCGCTGGAGTTTTCAAACAACGTTGCGAATCAAGCTGCTGACGGTGCAAAAAGCAGACAGGTGATTCCGCATCCAACACTGACGGCGTCGTTTGAAATCGACGAAGAACCACCACAGGATCCAGCACTTGTTCGCGCACTTGCGCAGCAGAAAATTCAGGAAGCTCTGAGCAAAAGTGCCCGTCCACAAACTGCTCCACAGACATCCGAAGAGTTGAAGGCTGCGCGTGAAATTGCAAAACAATCGCGATCAACGATCACAGCCCAACCGACCCATCTTGTGAGCAGTTCAGGTTCGACAACGAAGCCAACTGTCGTTCGCAAGGTTCAATTCCCGCGCATTGATGGATCTGAAGTGTGACGGCAAAAGAAAAAGCCTGCTCACCGAGCAGGCTTTTCGATGCCGGATTCTAAAAGCGCTAATTACTTTGCTGATTCGCGAATGAAGCGCGAAACGTAGTAGCGAACCAAGAAGTCGATCTTCACTGGCTGATCTTGATAAGTCCAAGTCAGATCGCCAAATGCAGCCCATCGAGCAAGCAACATGTCTTCGTTTTCGCTCGCTGTCGTCGGAGCAGTCGGTGCCGGCGTATGAAAGCCTGCGCCGACGTAATGAAAACGAATGCCAATAACGCCCGGCTCTTTGAGCGCGAAGATCAGCTTGAAGCCGTTTCTGAAGAGCATGAAATCGGACTGAGTGTTCGAGATGCCATAGATCTTGATGCGACCAACAGTTGAAGCTTTGAGTTGGTTGAATGAACTCGCTGCTTCGATGAATGCGGTTTTTAGATCTTCGAGAAACGCGATCGATTCTTTTGCGAGAAGTTCTTGGGGATTGAAGCCAACGCCAAAATCGACGACGCCAGACTCTTCCATTTGTTGTTCAGCTCGTACGAGATCTTTGATCCAGTTGAGTTTATCCATGTTGTGTTCCCCTCAAAGGAACCGCATCGACGGTAAGAAAGCGATGCGGCATACCACAACTGTTTCAATTTCACTTTAGGATGTCAAGGGGAGGGCCTTAGGCCCTTTGCCCAGCATAGGTTTCAGCGATGCCAGCTTAGTTGGCGATCGCTTGAGCCGTTTCTTTGGTTTTGTATTCGTATTTTGAAAGAAGCTTGAGGTACGTGCGGGCGTTCTCAATATAGCGCTCGACGTCGGCTTTACCGGTAAAGATCACGTCGTCGTCGTTGCCGACGTCAAGAACGTCATTGCCGAGGCGAATGCATTCTTTGAGCTTCTTTGTAGCGACCCGTACTTGGGCTTCCGTCAAATCAGTCGGTACGGAAAACGGTTTATAGTAAGAACCGAGATAGATGCCGTCCTCTTTCAGATCCTGGCCGATGGCGTTCATGCGCTCAACTTTACTGTTGGTTGTATCAACCTTCTCTTTTGTCTTTTCGGCCTGAGTTTTTCCGCAGGCTGCGAGTGCTCCAACGAGAAGAATGCCGCCAAGGACCTTAAATAGCTTCGTCATTTCGTTTTCCTTTGAATTTGTGATCGCGGATATACCACGTCTTCAAAGGTGGTCGGGCCCCGGCGAAATCATTACCGGCATTTCGGGCCCAACGAGTAAATTTTCAGCGTTCTTTAGAGGCCGAAGCCAATAAATGGCAATAAACCATCTGGGTTCGCTTTCGGGTCGGTTCCATAATAGAGGCCGGCCGAAATCGTTAGCGGAACGAAATAGAATGCGGTCACATCGAATTTAAGCTCACCGCCGGTACCGAAATACACGCGACCGAGTTTCTCAGGGCGATAGCGACCAAGTTCACGCTCATAGACAAGTCCGTCGAGTGAAATGCCATCCCCAAAAAGGGCTGCATGAATCCGTCTTAAGAAGAACGGTGCGGTCCCAAACCCTCGATAATTGTAGGCGATCGGAAAGCGGTATTCGAGAGTGCCTGTGACGACGTTATTTCCGATGAAGGTTCCTGATAGATAGCCACGCATTGGAAACGCTGTTTGGACGAGTGATAAAGAGTAAGAAGTCGACGTCGTCGTTTTTCCGAGAAGAGGATCTTGCAGATTCGGTGCAATCGATGCATTGGCGTAAGCCGCAACGACATGGCGTTCGGGGAGTACGAATCCTGAAAGATACTTCGAAAGTGAAACGTCCGTTTGTTCGTAAGTGAGAGATCCATAGTCTTTGAGAAAGCGAGTGTGGGCGATCGAAGCGGTTCCGCCATCTTCCGGCGAAATTTCGAGTCCTCTTTGCGAGAGATCAGCCCAACCGATTGAAGCCGTGGGACCCTGGCGTACGACCAGCGGTCGATCGTCGATGAATTCTTCGACATCGATTTGATTGTACTTCCATCCGATACCGCCTCGGAATTCTTCGCCCAAGCCCGGGATAAAGAAGGACGCAATGGCTCCTGCCGCCGTCGTGTGGCGAATGCCGGTGTCGTTGATAACGTTCTCGTTGTAAACGAATTCGTTAACGTCTTGGCCGTAAATCAAAATCGGCACATGAGTTTGGTGGTTTGTGTATTCGGCAATGTAGTTTGGTCGTTGAATCCAAGCATCGTAACCAGCTGCGATGGCGTAAGCGTGTTTGCCGAGAGGATCGCTTGCTGAAGTCGAAGCCTGAATGCTCACGCCATCCGGTGCGAACGTAATCCATGGCATCCAATAGCGTGGGAAGAGATATCCGAGGGCGCTGTAATCACTTTCTTCAGATGCGAATTCCACTTTTGGCTTTTCGAATTTTGGCCAATCATAGGCGATCAAAGGTTCGATTTTTGGAGGAGTTGCCGAATGATCGAGATCTGGTTTCTTGACCGTGTAAATAGCGGGACCGTCTGAATCGAGACGTGAGAAAATCAAATCTCCGGTGATCGGGTCGATGTCTCCGGCTGTCGCTTGCGTGAGCGTGTTCGTGAGTGCGCGAGCTTGCTGCAAATCTGCCGACGCCAAGTAGATATTCGAAACGCCAGATTTTTCTGAAGTGAAAATGAGTCCTTGCTTCGTCACGCGTGGAAAATGCGCCGGAGCAAACTCACGAAGGACCGTTTGCGGCTCGGCACCTTTTTCGATGGAAATCGTTCGCAGCACCTCAACGCCATCATCGCGTCGCTCACTGAAGATGATTCTCCCATCCGGAAGAAAATCGGGGCTCGCAATTCGAGTTTGTAGTGGTGGTGTATAGAGAACGCGATCTTGGCTGCCGTCAGATTTTGCCATCGCAAGGCGGGTTGAACCGGGCGTGCTTTGAACGAAGACAATGCGTTTTCCGTCCGGAGACACCATCGGCTCGCGGGCCCGTAAGCCTTTGGTGAGCCGCTTTTTCTTCTTTGCTTCAATGTCGTAGCGCCAGATGTCTGAGAAATAGTAGTAGCGATCGAAGGTCGACATCGAGTCGTACACAAACGACTTCGAATCCGGAAACCAACTCACTCTGTGAATCGATTCACCCTCTGGCTTTTTGCGATCGATGGTCGCAATTTTTCCGTCGATGATGCT
>DATLHP010000215.1:0-7918 GCA_035539835.1 Bdellovibrionales bacterium | reverse complement strand
GCGACTTCGGTGAAAGCGTATGCGTGTGTGAATCATGCTGTCAGCCTTGTGAGCGACACAATGGAATACACTCCGTGGGTAAAAGAATCTTATTGCCGCGACTATACCGCTTACCGTTGTTCGAACGACAGTTTGGACAATTCCCAAGCGCGTGGTCGCTACGAATGGATGGTAAAGTGTCAGGATCAAGTTCCGGCGATCAAAGAATTCTTGATTGAGTTCGAAAACGTTCACAAAGGAAGCTACTCGATCGACGAAGGGTCACGCCGTCTATATCCGACATTCATGAATCGTGCGACGGTTCCAGAGAAAACTTGGGTTGCCCCGAAGAGCTCTTCTGGTTCATGTACAGTGCCATCGACAGCGTATGTTGCCGCGGTCTGCTTGTCTTCGTGTGCGACTCCGGATCAAGAGATTATCGCGCAAGCAAAAGAGAACTTGCGTCTGAAGTCGGTTCCATTTGTCGATGCACTTCTTCAGAAATACGCAGGTGTCGCGACTCTGAAGAGCGGCGCAAAGATGTCGAGCCGGGATCTGCGTGTAACGAAGGTTGAGCAATGGGTCACTGAGCTTGTTGATGGTGAGCACGAGATCTTGAACTTCAAGATGCGTTCGGGTGGAAGCTTGCGTTTGACTCCGAATCATCCAGTGGTTGCTCAAGACGGATCGATCAAGCTCGCGTCTAATTTTGCTCCAGGTGAAAGCCTCGTTAAGTTCGGTGGCCAGCTTGATGAGATCGTTTCGATCGAAACGAGTGTTCACTACGGCAAGGTCTATAACGTGTTTGTACAATCGAATGATCTGCAACAGAACATCGTCGTCACAGGAGGTTACTTAAACGGTACCGCGTTCTATCAGAACGAGGGCGCTGAGTATGTGAACCGACAGATCTTGCGTAACAAACTCACTCGTGGAGTATTTCAATGAAGAACTCAGTGAAGTATTCATTGGTAGGAGCGAGCGCCGTTATTGTGGCGCTCGCGATTCTCAATCACAGACCAGCAGAAAAGCCCGTCACACCGCCGGCGTCGACAGCCGCAGACTCACAAGAACCGCTGGTTGCAAGGGCGGGCCTTGATGCTGCACCGACAACGGTCGTGCAAGATACTCAAACAGCTCAGCCCAATTCGGAGACAGTTGCTGCGAATGAAATGAGTAGTGAACAGCGTACGCGTCTTGCGGATTACTCAAAGTTACGTCGAAAGGCATTTCTGTCAGATGAAGAAAGCGCTCGTCGCACCTCGCTTTTGCAAGACGCGGCTTTCTTGCGGGGGCTTTCTGCAATTCTAAAATCTGTTGCGATCGATGTTGAAGCTCAGAGACTTCAAGAGAGCGCCATCGACGTTCTTCTTGAAGCAATGAAGTCGGGACTTCAAGATGTCGCGGAAGGCGCCTTGAAGGAAGTCGTCGCCGATGCTCGCATCGAAGATGCATCGGTACCCTTGGAAGGGCGGCAAGGCTTGGCTGAACTCAAGGCTGAGGTCATGTACCAGTGGACAGCCAGTGATCCTCGTCGATCGGCGGCAGTGGAGTCGTTATTGCCTGGCCCGGTGAGTAAGAAAATCTGGGCCAACGTTCGCGAGGCACAAAGCCGCAATCTTGCGGAATCTTCTGCAATGGCGCACCGTTAATCGCTCTAGACTTACGTCGAGAAGTGCCTTTCGTGCTACATGCGATCAGCATTCGATCGCAGAATAAGTGCGGGGGGCTTCATGAACAAATACGGTTTGATCGGCTTTGCATTGACGCTGGTTTTCGTCGCACAGGCGAAAGCCGATTTCATCTATCGACTTTCAGATGATCAAAAATCGAGTGCGCATATTCTCGAGGCGCTCGATCGCGCCGGTGTGAAAGACAAAATTCCTCAGATCAATGTGTTTGTTACCGAGCGACTGATCGAGCAGAAGCTCGACATTCGCTCGTTAGGCACCGTTAAAACCATTCAGCTGCCTGAGACTCGTACCCGATCGTTGGCGAGTTCGCTATGGGGAATGCGCGCAATTCAAGCCGAAGAGGCATGGGCGCTTTCGCAAGGCGAAGGAATCATTGTCGGGGTTTCGGATACGGGCATTGACGGCGATCATCCGGATTTAGCTCAGAACATGTGGATCAACAAAGATGAAATTCCAGGCAATAACATCGACGACGACGGCAATGGTTATGTCGATGACATTCAAGGATGGAACTTTGTAAAGAAGAGACCTGGTGGGACCGACAATCACTACCATGGCACCCATGTCGCTGGAACGATTGGCGCGAAGGTCGGTGAGAAGATTTCTGGTGTTGCTCCAAAAGTCACGTTGATGGACGCATCATTTTTAGGTGCGTCGGGTTCGGGTAAAGACGCTGATGGTGCAAAGTCGATTATCTATCTCGTCGACAACGGGGCAAAAGTCATCAACTGCAGCTGGGGCGGACCCGGCGAAAGCCCGATCATTGAAGAGGCGATCAAGTACGCGATGAATAAAGGTGTTCTTGTGGTGGTTGCGGCGGGCAACAATTCAAGCAACAACGACCGAAAGAAGTTTTTCCCTGCCACATCAAATGTCGAAAATATTCTTGCCGTTGCCGCTTCATCAAACGAAGCGGGCGCAAAAGCATCGTTCTCGAACTTCGGGAAGACGACTGTTGAGGTTGCCGCTCCAGGCGGATCGATCCGAAGTACATCGCCGTCGTCATCACAGAAGGCTCGCTATCGAACTCTGAGCGGAACTTCAATGGCATCGCCTCATGTCGCTGGCATTGCCGCTCTTGTTTGGAGCCGGCACCCAGCGATGGATTGGGCGCAGGTGAAGGAGACGGTTGTCGGAACGGTGAAGTTCAATAAGAATTGGGCGACGAAAGTGAGCAGTGCCGGCGTTGCAAATGCTCTCAACGCCGTTAGCCAATAGGATCAGTCTTGTTTCTTTTCGAAATAAATGCGCGGGGAGATCTTCTTCAATTTGAGGCTCTCGCCGGCGCCGAAGCTAAACGTGACCTTTACGAGGGCGGCGTGCTTCGAAAAGTCCGGATTCGTGATCGATGACTTTCGGATTCCCAGCAAATAAAAGCGAGTAACATCGTCTTCTTCTACACCGAGACGGATGGCTGCATTTATCGACGGATCATTGCGTTCGCCTTCGATTCTGAATGTGTCGAGCGGCTCAATCGAAAGCAGAGATTCGCCACTTTGCAAAACGTGTTCGGCGATTTGGGCTTCGGCGTCTTCATCGCGTTCTTCCCAATTGATGGCAGACATGCGCTCGCGGGCTGCTTGAATCGCATCGGATTGATCTGGCTTTACTGTCCAATTCTGACCAGCTTGTGCTGAAACCGCGGAAAGCAACAACGCTGCGGCGAAAAGACGTGAGAACGATGTCATAGCAACCCCTCTTGAAAAACGAAGCTTGGGAACGTGATCTGAACCTGACATTCACAACTCGTACCAGGTAAATAAGGCCATATATTTGGCCTCGCCGTGCCAATCCTTGCCGATTTGGGCACCTCGGACTGTTTTTCGTCATGGGTACAAAGAGTGATGGAATCTCAGCATGTTCTTGAAATAGACAGCAGGAATCTAATCCAGTGAAGGATACCATTTTCCGATCAGGAGGTTTCGATGAAAACTATTCGCCGCTCGAACATGGCAGGTGTCTTTTTTGTGATCGCAGCTCTAGGGGCTCTTTACTTCTATCGTCGCCAGGGCGGTGACTATTCGGAGCTAATGAAGAAGGGACAGGATCGGTTGCGGTCGCTGCGTGAGCAGATCAACCGCAGAGCTCCGAGCGTATCGCGCGCAGAGCTCGCTCACTAAGACAATCAGATTACATTGAATGCTGGCCGACGAGCTTTTTGAGGTCTTCGACGTGTCCGAGCATCTCATGCAGATTCAAGCGCTCATGCTTACGGATGTGAGCTGTCGGTGAATTGTATTGTGTGAGATCAACGACATCGGCATACGAAGAAACAGCCGAGAAGCCAGCTTCTTCGAGGACGGTCATAAGAGCATCAAGATCGTGGCCGTCCTCTTGTGGGAATTCGAGTCCGCGAACGACCAAAAGCGCCTTTAATAAATATTCGCCAGCTTGGGCAAGGTTGTAACCAGCAATATCGTGCTCTTCATCGTTGTCGATGTGGCGTTTTGCGGTATCCAGATTGTCTTGAGCCTTCAAAATGAGAGACTTTGCAGCCGGAATCATGATGCTCCTCATTCCTGTTGAGCCAACTTGTCTGATATCGGGGATAGTAGAGCGCGGGTGAGCCATAGGTTCAACGATATTTGACAATCTCCCACAAATATTATTGGGCAACGGTCCGTCAAAGTACGGGTTGAGGGGCGAAACCGCTGCTTAAAGGGGCTGGCCGACGATGCACGTATCGATTGATTTGCTCAATCAATGCGCGACGGCTGACGGGTTTCATCAAAAACTCATTCACTCCGGCTCGAATGGCCTCTTCCTGATCCGCCCGCATAACGTGGGCTGAGAGAGCGACGATGGGTCGAACAAAGCCGCGCCGTCTAAGGCGTCGGGTCGCTTCGTTGCCGTCAACTTCTGGCATTTGAATATCCATCAAGACAACATCCGGAGAATTCGAAACGGCCTTTTCAATGCCGTCGATCGCAGTATTGGCGATATCGACGTTCACTCCGACGCCTTTCAACATGCGTCCAACCAAAAGGGCAGCGTCCGCCGAGTCATCGACGATAAGGACCCTTACGCCTTCGAGCGCATGGGGGTCGCTTGGCGAAATCGTCGGCTCTGCCGTTGAAACACTCAGCTGATCGAAGAAATCTTGAGCATCATCGACCATCCCGCCATCAACGGTGACGACCATCGTGGTTCCGCGTTGATTACTTTTGGCGAGTTTAACGTCACCGCCGAGCGCTCGGGCGAGCTTTCTGGCAACGATGAGTCCCATTCCGGAGGTAATGGCTTTGGGTGCAGAGTTCGGCTCTGTGCCGGGCTGGTCTACAAACTTAAAAAGTTTGCGTTTGATTTCGATCGGAATTCCCGGTCCCTGGTCGCTCACGATAAAGGCGACTTCGCGACGACGATCAGGCGTTTTTGACGAACTGACTGTGATTTTCACTAAACCGCCACTTGAAAAACGGATCGAATTTCCAATGACGTGCTTGAGAACCTGCTTGAGTTGTTCCGCGTCGGACTCAATGTAAGTTGGCAGAGCGCCACGCAGCTGAATTTGCAGTTTGAGCCCTTTTTCATGCGCGAGGGGCGCAAAGGTTCCGTATACGTCATGAACGAAGTTGCGAAAGAGCATTTTTTTGCGATTGGCAATGAAGTGGTCGGCTTCAATTTCCGTTACATCAAGAATGTCTGTCACCAGATGGGTTAAAGAGGCTGCGTTGAGTTTAAGGCGTTCGATATAGGATTCGCGCTCTTCTTTGGTGAGATTCTCGTTGGCGAGAACTTCGGCATACCCGAGCACCGCCGATAGGGGCACGCGGACCTCATGGCTCATGTTGGCGATAAAATCGCGTTTGAGCTGATTGGATTGTTGAGACCGTTCGAGAGCGGCTTCGTCTTCTTCAATCTGATCTTTGAGTGACTGAAATGAAGAATGGATGTGTCTAAAAAGAAAGCTACAGAAGAGTCCGGTCAGAAAAGTGAAAGCCACCGCGATCGTTCTATGCTCGACACCTTCCAATGTTGGATCGGCCCGAAATATATAGATTGTAAAGAAGCTGAAAACGGCTGTGACGATCACGCCGCCCCGAAAGCCCGTAAGCCATGCGGCCAGGCAAACAGTGACCGGATAAACCAATAGCCAGGCGAATCCGACCGATTTCAGAAAAGCATACTCAAGACCGACTCCGATAAGAACGCAAAATGCCACGACGAGGTATGGGCGTTCTTCTATGACTCGTTTGACTGCTTCGAAAAAGGCGGCCTTCGTCATTCATGCAATGTAGCACGGACACTGAGGCGCAAAGAGCGTAGCTTTGCGCAAAAGTGGTTTTCTTCGGGACAACCAAAACTGTTAAGAAATCTCAATTTCAAATAGAAGATTTCTCGATGCTGTTTCTGATTTTACGTTTTTCGTTTCTTTTCATTGTACGACAGGCGCATTTGCAAAAGTTCGACAGCGAGAGCGAATCCCATCGGCAAGTAAATGTAACCTTTTGGCACATGACCTTGGAATCCCTCGATACAGAGGGTGACACCGATCGTAACCAAGAAGGAGAGCGCCAGAATTTTCAAAGCCGGGTGTCGTTGCACGAAGCTTCCGATTTGGCCAGCGAACGCGAGGACAGCGCCGAATGAAACAATGACGGCTGCATAGATCACGAAAAGATTATTAGTGAGTCCGACTGCAGTGATGACTGAATCGATCGAGAAAACGAGATCGAGCAAAACCATTTGCATGATAACGCTTTGAAGGTTCGCATAGACCTTCTTTTGACCGAGACCATCCTCGATATTTTCGACGACGTGATGGATTTCTTTGACGGCTTTGAAAAGGAGGAATCCACCACCGACAATCAAGATGAGATCTTTCCACGAATAGCCGTAGGCAACCGGTGTACTCAGACGAAGCACATAAGATGCGCCCAAAAGAAGAACGCATCGTGCGACAAATGCGAGACTGAGGCCGATGAATCGAGCGCGTCTTCTTTGTTCAGGGGCCAAGCGATCCGTCAGAATCGAGATCAGCAAAATGTTGTCAATACCAAGGACGACTTCGAGTCCAACGAGGAGCGCGAACGTAGCCAGTAGATCAAATGTCATGTCTGTTCATCCAATGCTGTGCGAATGGCTCGATCAAGTAACAAGGTATCGAGCGGTTTTTGTAGCCACATATGTTTGTTTGAGGTTTGTGCCGTACTATCGGCGTAAGCAGAGCAAATCAACGTCGGCACTGGCCGAATCGCCGACATGCGTTCGCTGAGTTCGATGCCGTTCATGCCGGGCATTCTAAAATCAGTAAAAATGAGATCGAAATCGGAAGGGTTCTGGCGATAAGCGGAGAGTGCGACTTCCGGATCTGAAAACGTATCGACGCGATAACCAAGGTTGGCCAAAGTATCGGATAGAAGCTCGGCAAGATCGACTTCGTCATCAATCACCAAAATTCTCTCGGTGCCGCCAATCGGTGGCTTTACCGATCGTTCCTCGGTCTCACTATTTTTGCATTCTATGGGGAATGACAAAGTAAACGCAGTACCGACACCGACTTCACTGGAGTGACTAATTTGTCCTCGGTGAAGTTTGACGATGCCATGGACGACGGCCAAACCCATTCCAGTGCCTTCGCCGACCGGCTTTGTCGTAAAGAACGGCTCGAAGATCTTGTCTTTGGCGTCGGCATGAATTCCGACGCCGGTATCCGAGACTCTTACAAAAACGTTCTCTCGCTCGGGCAGCAGTCCTGTTTCAACAACGATTTTTCCGCCACGTTCTTTCATTGCATAGGCCGCGTTGGCGCATAAGTTGACCATTGCTTGTTGAATTTGCGTGAGATCGCCTTGAATGATCGATGACTCAGCTCGTTCATCAAAAATTTCAACCAGCTCGATATTTTCGGGAAGCGTTGAACGGAGCATCGCAAGGGCCTCTCGGATGCAACTTTGAAATTCGAGGTTCTGAAGATTGACCGATCCTTTGCGGCTGAATGCGAGCATCTGCTGCAGAAGTTGTTTTCCGCGCATTGCATACTTATTGATCGTCAGAACTCGCTTTTGCATTTCTGAATCACCGCCAGCGGATTTTTCTAAAAGCGCCGTCGAAAGAAGAACGCCTTGAAGAACGTTGTTCATTTCGTGAGCGAGGCCGCCGGCGAGTGAGCCGATTGCCTCCATTTTTTGTAGATGCAAGACTTCTTGGGTCCTCTCGTTGACCCTTTGCTCGAGTTCATTGTGCAGTTGCCGCAAGTTCGCTTCAGAAGCAACCAGGCGCTGATAGTTTTGGCGAAACTCTTG
>DATLHP010000214.1:0-7944 GCA_035539835.1 Bdellovibrionales bacterium | reverse complement strand
GAGCTGTCGTTTCGAAATCTCACCGACGTATCCAAAGAGCTGAGCTCCGTTGGCCTTAAGCGGGTAGCTGCGCAGAACGTTCTCTTTAATATCGATACCAGAGTAATCGAGCTTAATGAGTTCGAGGCTGAAGATTTCGTCGCGGCTCAAGTTGTCTTTGATTTTAACCGGACGGAACGGGCCGTTCATTTTTCTTGAGCGCTGCACGGTTTGAATGATCGTCGCCGGCGGAATGCTCAGAATCTTGCCGATCGTCTCGGCGGTTTCGTTCAAATCGGTCACGTATTGCGGAGAAATCGTGACTTCGAAACCCGGAAGATTTTCGACCAGAATCTCTCCGTTGCGATCGTAGATAATGCCGCGTGGAGCGGCGATCTTCGTTTCTTTGATCGAGTTCTGCTCTGAGAACGCTCTGAGTTCGGCACCGTTGATGATCTGTAGATACCAAAGACGCAAAAAGAAAATCGTGATCGTGAAGCCGACCAAACCATAGAGCATCCGATACCGCGGTAGATACTCTTTTGCTTCTTGATCATTGGCGACGTACTGACTCATGCGACATGACCTGCTGAAACTTCAGGAGCCGAATCGCGACCGGTGACGTGATCAAACCAACGGAAGACCGGGAATAAAAGCGGAGCGGCGAGAGGTGTCAAAAGCGATTCAACCAACCAGTTGATAATCGATGGGCTCGTTAAAGGCGTATCACCGATAAAGAACGTCGTTGTGAGATGAAGGAGATGGAAAAGAATCGCTCCCAAACCACAAACAAGCATCGCGTAACTTGCCGCCGTCCAGTAGAAGCGGCGCTTGAAGATCTGAGTTGCCAGCGAAAGGCCGAGGCAGTTGATCATCAAAACACCTTCGGGCATCGCCGTCAGCGACGAGAGAACGAACGCGGTGAGATATGAATAGATGATCGATTCAAGAGTCGAGCGATAGAGCGCGACATACACGAGGCACGGAAGCCAGAGTGCCGGGCTCGGAAAATATCCGAAGACCTGAAACCAAAGGGAAGTCTGAATCGTACCCAGAACAAGTGTCGCAAACAAAAAGAGCGCGATGTTCCCGGCGAGGGTCAGCTTTTCTTTCACAGCGTGCTACCACCTTGCGCAGAAGCTGTTGTTGGTTCAACAACGGCCGCTGGTTCAGGGTTTTCTTTCGAAAGAAGCGGAGGGCCGAAGTCAGAATCGCCGAAGCGCTCATTGAAGTCTTCGTGGCCAGCGTTGAGAACGACGAAAACCTCTTCGAGGTTCGCAGGGTTTACAACCGGAGTGACTTCGGCTTCTTGGCTGATACCGAAATCAGTTTTGCGAACTGACGAAAGGCGACCAATCGGGAAGCCCTTCGGGAAGTAGCCTTGAAGACCGCTGGTGACGATCATATCGCCTGCAGCGACATCATCGGCGCGTTCGAGATAACGCAAGCGACATGTCGATTGATTTTTTCCGCTGATGAGACCGCGAGCGCGAGTTCTTTGGACGATCGCATCGATGGCTGCCGAGCGATCTGAAAGTACTAGAACTTGCGAAGATTCAGATTCAGAACGCAAAACGTATCCGACAACACCTTCGACCGTGATGACGCCTTGATGCTTTCTGAGTCCGTGCTTGGTTCCGCGATTGATCCAGATCGAGTAGTGATCGGGCGACAAATCGATCGCGATCACTTTCGCCGCCAAGAGCTCCATGCTCGTGCTGCGTTTGAAATCGAGAAGCTTCGTGAGTCGCTCGTTTTCGAGAGTGAGTTCGGTCAATGCGCCGAGCTTCGCGCGAAGCTCCTCGTTCTCTTTGAGCAAAGTGAGGTTGTGTTTCTTGATGCCGATCAACTTCAAATACATCGACGTCGTACCGCGGACACCGCTGGTAAAACTCGAATATCCGCCTTGAATAAGGCTCGCCGTACTCGTCAGCGGTTTGCGATACCAAGGCTCTTCGCCAGGGCTTCGCTTCATGTTGATCGAGAGCAACGGGAGGGCGATAACGATCAGGACGATAAGGGCCTTCCTGATATCGAAAGCGAAGAAATTCAAGAACCAACTCCTTTTGGCTTCTCGACGGTCGTTTGCAGAGATGTGAATACGCTATCAAACCGAATCGGCGTTTCCAACAAATCTCCTTGAAAATTCACAGAAATATCGGTGAACTCACTGCTCAACCCGAACTTGGAAAAATGGGTTCGTCGCGGAGGCAAAGCGCATGCTCGAAGAATTTAGATACAACCTCAAGCACAACCGGAAGCACGCTATGAAGGCGGCGACTGCATGGTTTCTCTTCGGGGCGATCATTTTCGTCTTCGCGATGTGGGGGATGACGCCTCAGCCAATGGGTGGTGATGCCGGTGGGTCCGTCGCTCAGGTCAATGACGAGCAGGTGTCCCTCGCGCAAATGTCTGAAATGGTCGATCGCATGCGTCGCGATCCACGATTCCAGCAGTTTCAGGCTCTTGGTGCCGAGTTCGGCCAGAAAATGCTCGAACAACAGGCTCTTTCGCAGCTGATCGAGCTCTCTTTAATCCAGCAGCAAACTCAGGCAGAACGCATTTGGACTTCAGACGCTGAGGTTCGCGATGCGATCATCGCGATTCCGGCCTTCCAAGAAGATGGTCGCTTTAAACACGAACTTTATCGCAACTATCTTGCGATGGTTCGGAAAACACCGGCTGAATTCGAGAACGAGATCCGTACGGAGCGCTCAGTCAATCGTACAGTCGAGCTGTTCCGCTCGGCTCTTCAGCCGATTCCGGCTGAAATCGAAAAACAAAAGGTCTTGCGCGATATGAAGGCAAACCTGGAGTACTTAACAATTCCGACTCAAAGCTTGGTGACGAAGAATCAAGTATCGCAAGCCGACGTCGACGGGTTCTTGGCTGACGGAGCTAACGAAGCCAAGATCAAGGCTTACTTCGATTCGAACAAAGACCTCTTCTCTTCAAAAGAACAGGTTCGAGCTCGCCATATCCTTGTCCCTAATGAAGGCGATGAGGCGAAGGCTCTTGCCAAGGCCAACGAAATCGCTGCTCGTGCGAAGAAAGAAGACTTTGCGAAGCTTGCTAAGGAATTCAGCACGGATCCGGGCTCGAAAGATAAGGGCGGTGATCTCGGATTCTTCGAGCGCGGACAAATGGTTGAGGAGTTCGACAACGTTGCATTCGCGGCGCCGGTAGGCGAGGTGAGTGCGCCTGTGAAATCGCAATTCGGTTTCCATATCATCCAAGTTCAAGAGAAGAAACCTGCGGAAAATCGCACTCTTGAACAATCTCGTGCAGATATCGCTCGAACTTTGATCGCAGAAGAGCGTTCGAAGTCTGTTGTTGAGCAAGTCGAAGCGGCTCTCAAGAATGGCGACCAAGCGGCACTCAGTAAGCTCGCGTCTCAGTACGGATTGAAGTGGGCTGAAACGGGAACTTTCGCAGTCGACGCCGATTCGATCCCACGCATTGGCGGCAACCCAGAAGCGATCAAGACGGCATTTGAGCTTTCGCCAACACGGCCACTCGCGAAAAGCTTGGTCCGCCAAGGGGCTGTTGCCTACGCCCTTCGCTACAAAGCACCGGCTGCTGAAAACAAAAAGACAGAAACTCCAGAGCCATCGCCTGAGGTTATGGCTTCGTTCTTGGCTGGCCGACGCGGTGAAGATGCTCTTCGCCAGTGGGTTGAAGGCCTTCGTAAAGAAGCAAAAGTCACGACGAACAGTCGCTTCGCCTCAAGCGCTGATATCCCTGGGCAATAATTAATCTCCCTTTGAAACGTCTTATCTGTTCATGAACGCATCGCTGTCTCGGTCTGAGACAGCGATGTTATGAACTTTAGTTCGATCACCTTCAATTTTTCTGACCTTGGTCCGAAGAGATAGAGAGGCCTTATGCGGCCTTTCGTCACTGAACTTTGGTCCGGAGGATTGGGTGCTCTACTTAAAACGTCTAGAGCTGATGGCCATCATCGCGTGCGTTTCTATTATTTCGGGAACCGCACATGCCCAACAGTATGTTCCGGGCGAAATCATCGTGAAGTTGAAGGGTAAGGGAAAGACTCTTCAATCGCAGGCTTTCATCGGTAAAGCCGTCTCTGAAAAAGGAATGAGTCTCAAGGGAACGTGGAATGGTTTGAACATGCACCACTTCGCATTGAAACCAGGTCAGAGCGTTGAGAGCATGATCGCGCAGTTGAAAGCAGATCCCGACGTTCAGTACGCAGAACCCAACTACATTTTCAAATTGCAATCGACGGGTCGACAAGGACAACCGGTTTCGCTGGCTTCTGTTCGTGAAACAGCGAGAGGTAATCCGAGTGCTTATGCATCCGCTGACAACTTACCGATTCAAGCCGAAGACGGTTGGTCGCAAATGAGCGGTAGCGCCGATGCTGTCGTCGTTGCCGTCATCGATACAGGTGTCGATTACACGCACTCTGTATTTACTGATTCAGGCGCGATTTGGACGAACGATGCTGAGGTCAATGGACAGCCAGGCGTTGACGATGACCACAACGGATACGTCGATGACAAACGTGGTTGGAACTTCGTTTCCAACAACAACAACCCGATGGACGATGAAGGGCACGGAACTCACGTTGCCGGTATTGTTCTTGGAACCTCACAAGACATCACGGCTTGGACTCTTCAGCCATCCGCCATCAAAATCATGCCGTTGAAGTTCCTCGATAGCGAGGGCTCGGGTACGACGTCGGATGCAGTGAAGGCGATCTATTATGCCGCCAACAACGGCGCTCGCGTTCTCAACAACTCATGGGGTGGCGGCGGATTTAGTAACTCGCTTCTCGATGCCATCGCTTATTCATATACTAAGAGAGCGATCTTCTTAGCTGCGGCAGGAAACGCTGCAAACAACAACGACTCATCACCAACATACCCTGCGAACTATCCAGTTCCGAACATCGTTTCTATTGCGGCAACGAGCACGCTCGATGGCTTTGCTGGATTCTCAAACTATGGAAAGAGCACCGTTCATATGGGTGCACCGGGTGTGAGCATCTGGTCGACTTTCCCAGATGAAACATTTGCTTCGATGAGCGGAACGTCAATGGCGACACCGTTCGCCGCAGGCCTTGCGGCACTCATCATTCGCGAAGCCCCAACGATGTCGGGCTATGAAGCGAAACAGATTCTCTTCCAGGGTGCTGAAGGCATTAACTCGTTGAAGAATCGCACGATCACTGGTGATCGTCTCAACATCAATGGTTCGATCGTCGCGGCGAAAGCAGCGAGCATCGATGGTTCTCAGCCGAGCTACAATGCTTCTGCTGATCGAGAGCCATCGTCAATGGGCGCTGAGGAAGCGGCACCTGCATGTGGACTTGTTGGTAAGGCGATCTTCGATTCATCAGGTGGCGGTCCATCGGGTCCGCAAAAGAACCTGATGTTCTTCGCGGTTCTTGCATTGCTCGTATCTCCGATTGTCGTCAGTGTTCTCTTGCGTGAACGCGATGGTAAGAGCCGTCGTCGCCACACACGCTATATGATCGATTCGGCAGTCACGTTGAAACTCGGCGAGCGCGAGCTTGTCGGTCACGTCAGTACGATCTCAATGGGTGGTGTTCAGCTCAATACGGACGCATGGCTCGAAAACGGCGGTATCGTCAAAATGTCGATCGCGAGCCCGGACGGCAAAGAGCAAATCGATGTCGAAGGCCGCATCGTCTGGAGTGAAGAGAAGAAGCGTTACGGCGTTGCCTTCGAGAACACGGCAGAAAACGTGCGCAGTGCGATCGCAGACTGGACTCAGAGCCTCTTGAAGGCGAACTAAGGCTTCGGTTGGTCCGGCACAAAGTCGCCGCTCCAACCGAATGTCGAGACGTGTAGCTTTTCGTTTGAATCAAACCTCAGTTTAAATTTGGCTCCGCGACCCATCGAAATTCGAATGGGAAACGGAGCTTCTTTTCCGAGTTTAATATCTTTTCCGCTCACGCGAAGAACCAAATCCTTCTTCTCTTTGCAGACTTCTGCTCTGCCTTCGGCCCAGATTCCTTCTTTGGATTTATCGAAGATAAAATAAAGCTGATCGTCTTTTGATGTGATGACGATCTTCAGCGGCTTGCCGTCGTCCATTGTCGTTTCGATCCAGCGCTCATGCACATCGCGGCCTGCGACTTCTTTTAGCGTCTTTGGCTCTTTCGTGCACTTGACCTCTTCGGGTGTGTTTGCGGCCAGTGCATGCGAAGCAATGAAGAATGTAAGAGCTACGGCTTTGATCATTGTTTTGACACTCGCATGTTGCGCTCATTGCCTCAAGTCATTCGTAAATTGAGGAGGGGAGCCGAAAAAATGGCCGCGCGCTTGCTTACTTTCGCTCCGATTGAACTTTCGTCTTCGGAGGAACGTAGTGAAAACTCTCGGTTTTAAAAATGTGGTTCCTGCCATTTTAGCGATGCTTGTTGCCGGCCCTGTGCTTGCACAAACAGTTCCGCGTTTAGAGCTTTCACCGCTAGTTTCTGGCGCCGACCGCTTTGCCTGGAAAATAAAAAAGGCTTCATGGTCAGAGACTGATGAAGCTGAATACTCAGCATTCGTCCAAGGCTTGGGCGCGGCGATTGAAGCGAAGAAGTGCAATACCGTCGCAAAGTGCATGAAGAGCTCGGCGAACCCGTTTTTTTCCACAGATCCAGCGGGCCTTCGTTACTACGCTGATTGTGCTGATCTTCCATATTTTTTGCGTGCTTATTTCGCCTGGAAAAAAGGTCTCCCGTTCTCGTTCGTCTCAGGTATTTCGCTTCGTGATCCGAATGATCCCGGCAAGAAAGACATTCGCTACACGAAAAACGGAAACAAACCTTGGCGCAGAACCGATTCGGCTGCGCGTGCCGCCAATCAGTTCGTGAGCGCGAAAGACACTTTGAACTGGATCATCGGTGACCACGTTTCGACAGCCACAATGCGCATGCCTGGAATTCCGGTTGCAGGTGAGGCTAATGGTGATTTCTATGCGATTCCTTTGCAGCGTGGGCACGTGCGTCCTGGAACTCTGATTTATTCAGCCGATGGCCACGCTGCCGTTGTCTACCAAATTCAGCGTGATGGCCTTATCAAGACGATCGACGCGCATCCTGATAACTCAATCACATTGACGGCCTACGGAACGCGTTTCCTTCGTGGAAACCCGAATGTCGGTGCGATCTTCAAGAACTTCCGCCCGGTTGAGCTCGTCGGAGCTCAAGCCGATGCCGAAGGCAACCTCGTGGGCGGATCGGTTCGCGTGAAGCCTGACACAGAGATCTCGCAAGTGAACTACGAGCAGATTCGCACGAAGATCGGATCGAACTCCGAATTCTACGCATGGGTACGCCAAAGAGTCGCAGAAACAGGATTCAAAATCGATATCGTTCAAGATTTCAAAACGTCGACAGAAACTTTGTGTCGCCTGGTATCGCAACGTCGTGAAGCCGTCGATCATGCGATCGCAGCTCAGGTCGACAAAAAGAACAATCCGGACCGTATGGTTCGCAACATTTTCGGAGCAGAAGGTGAGTGGGAAACATATAGCTCACCAGGCCGCGATGTCAGTCTTCGCATCGGTTACAAATCTGCGCTCGACAGTTTGAAGTTCAACGTCACTCGGTTGCGCAGTGGTGACCCGACTTACGTTTACACGGGTACGAATCTTTCTTCAGATTTGTTTGCCGTTTACAAACAGGTCGCGGCATCTTGCCCGCTTGTATATACGAGCCGCTCGGGCGTACGCCAGTCTCTTGATCTCGAACAAGTTCGCCTTCGCTTATTCAAAATTTCGTTCGATCCATATCACTGCATCGATTTACGTTGGGGTGACGTGGCAGCGGGCGAACGCGTTTGCGGTGAAGACATGCGCTGGTACAATGCCGAACAATACCTTCGTAATCTGACGGTCCGCGATCTCGAATCGAATCACGGCCTCTCCATCGAAGAGATGGAAATCGTCAACGCCGACAAAAATTCGCCGCCAGCATACGAC
>DATLHP010000213.1:0-4670 GCA_035539835.1 Bdellovibrionales bacterium | reverse complement strand
CTTACGGACTTCGCGTCACCGGCCCCGATGTTCTTCTTGAAGGCGCTATTCTTGATTGGAATTTGATTCTCCATTACGGCGCGCCTTCATATTACGACCAGCTTTCGGTGACGAAGCCTGCCGGATTTGTGCTTTGGACGGACGCTCACTTTATGCTTCCTTTAAAAGCGTCCCAGGATTCGATGTTCTATTTCGGGGTAGGACCGCTCCTTGTCTATTCGAGTTTCAAGGTCACCAACGGGGATCGGGCCATGGATCTCTCGGCTTTGAATTTGGGCCTATCCTTGGCGCTGGGCGGCGCCGCCCGTTTCGATAAAGTCGTCGTCAGGGCAGAGGGAAAGTACTTCTACGAAAAGCAATCCTACCCAGGGGTTCAGCTTTCGTTGCAAACACCTCTTTGATCCGCTAGTTTTCGCTCCGTGACAAACACTCCACGCATCCAACTTCTAGCTAGTGAGGTCGTCGACCAAATTGCAGCCGGCGAGGTCGTCGAGCGCCCAGCTCATCTCGTCAAAGAATTGGTTGAGAACGCGATCGATGCCGGAGCCACAAGTGTAGAGATTGAATACGATCAGGGTGGCCGTCGCGTTCGTGTGACTGACAACGGCCGTGGTATTGCTAAAGAAGATTTGGCCTTGGCTCTTGCGCGACATGCGACGAGCAAGATCACTCAAGCTGATGACCTTTGGAATTTGAGTTCTTTCGGATTTCGCGGCGAAGCTTTGGCGAGTATCGCAGCGGTGAGCCGTCTGACTTTGCAGTCTCGCACCGAAAACAGCGAAACGGCCCACAAGGTCGTCGCCGAATTCGGCAAACTCAGCGCCGCTGAACCGAGCTCTGGTAATCCCGGAACCACGGTTCTGATCGAAGATCTTTTCGCGAATATTCCCGCACGTCTGAAATTCTTGAAGAGCGAAGCCGGAGAAAATGCTCAGATCAAGAATACTTTGAAAGCACTCGCACTCGCTCACGAAGGTGTCGAGTTCCGTCTGCGTTCAAAAGGCAAAGTCGAAAGTCTTTGGAAAACAGCGCAAAGCTTTGTCGATCGCGCACAGTCTGTGACGGAGCACGGAAAGCTCTATCACGCACGAGGTGAGTACCAAGACTTCAAAGCTGAAGTCGTTTTCGCAAGCCCACATGATGTGATGGGAAATACGCGGAGTATTTTGTTCTTCGTTCAAGGTCGCTGGATCCAAGATCGCAGTCTGCAAGCGGCAGTGATCGAAGCTTATCGCGGCCTTCTGATGCATGGCGAGTATCCGATCGCGGTTGTTCGTTTGACGGTTCCACCAGCAGAAGTGGACGTGAACATTCATCCGACAAAATCCCAGGTGAAGTTCCGCGATTCGCAGTCAGCCTTCAGGGCCGTGAATCGCACGCTGCGTGACGCTCTAGAAAAAGCCCCATGGCTCAACGGTGCAAAACCGGCAGCGCAGGCTTCAGTTGCTGAGATGCCAACCAAGCGAATGTCCGTCGCCGATCTCACGCGCCCGTACACAGCAGCCGTCACCGAGGCTGTCGAGTCATTCGCCGCAGCCCCAGAATTCTCGGTCGGTCGTTTCGAAGCCCCGGAATTCTCTACGGTCATGTTCAAACAAAAAACAGACCTAGGAACTGAAAACCGAACCGCGACTGATCAACCGACCCCGACAGGCGGCGCCTGGTCCCGTCTCCAAATCCTCGGCCAAGCGCATTTGACCTACATCATCGCCCAAGATCACGATCGTCTCGTTCTCGTCGATCAACACGCGGCTCATGAGCGAGTGGCTTATGAGCGCCTGATGAAAGCGTGGCTTGGCGGTCAAGCAGAGGTGCAACCACTTCTTCTTCCCATCACGATCGAGCTTGAGCCAGATGGAGCGGAGGCATTGATGTCGATTGCGGGTGAGCTAGAAAAACTCGGCGTGGGCATTGATCAAAACGGACCGCAATCTGTGGCGCTTCGCTCAATGCCGGTTTTGATCAAAGAAGCGGCTCTCGCAAAGGCACTAAAAGGTCTGGCGAGTGAGATCGTTGATCGTGGCGGCGGCTTTGCGCTCGAAAACAAAATTTCAGATCTGTGCGCAACAATGGCGTGTCACTCGGTTGTTCGTGCAGGCCAAGCGTTGAGCTTCGATCAAATGAAGAGCCTACTTTCACAGATGGATGAATTCGCTTTGTCGAGTTTCTGTCCACACGGTCGTCCGGTATCGGTGGACTATCCGTTTGCGAAACTCGAGCGAGACTTCGGCCGCACGGTATGAAAAACGCTTCACCGCGGCTTCTTGTCATCGCCGGTCCCACAGCCTGCGGAAAGAGCGATCTCGCGGTCGAAATTTCTGAAACGACTTCTTCGCCACGTGCCGAGATCATCAATTTCGATAGCGTTCAATTTTTTGCGAGTGTTGAAATCGGTGCGGCAAAGCCGAGCCCCGAACTTTTAGCGCGAGCCCGACATCATCTCGTGGGCCATGTGCCCGAAGGCGAAGACTACACGGCCGGAAATTTTCGCCGAGACGCGCTTCACATTATTGAAGAGCGTGAGAAGGCTCAGGTCGATCGCTTTATCGCCGTGGGCGGTAGTGGGTTCTATATTCAAGCCCTCGAGAAGGGGATGTATGATGTCCCTGCCAGTGGGTCTGAAACAAGAGCCGAGCTCGAGGCAGAGATCGCTGCGAATGGGGCTGAGAAACTTCATCGCGAGCTTCTTGAACGTGACCCTGAAGCTGGAGCGAAGATTCATCTCAATGATCACTATCGAATCGTTCGCGCACTTGAAGTGCTTCGCCACCATGGGGGGCGAGAAACATTGAGCGAAATTCGGGCAAAATTACTCAAATCAGGTCCTACAAGTGGATTCACTACCAAGAAAATCGGGCTCTTCCGAAAGCGAGACGTTCTAAGACAGAAAGTGACAATGCGGGTCCGCCTAATGATGACTGCAGGCTTCATCGAAGAGGTCGAAAGTCTTCGCGCGCGGGGGTTGGCATCATGGTCTCCACTTTCGAGTGTCGGCTACAAAGAGGTCCAAGCGTTTTTGGAAGGCTCACTTCCAAAAAATCAGCTCGAAGACGCCATCGTCACCAGCACTATGCAGCTCGCAAAACGTCAGATGACATGGTTCCGAAGGGATCCCGAGGTGACATGGTTCGATGCTGACGAAAACTGGCCGGAGGCGGTTCGATTCGGCGAAGAGTTTTTGGGCCCGAATCGCGTCTAGAACGTTGACTCTCGACGCACTCGCAACGAGACTCCCTTCATGAAAAGCATGACGGGATTTGGACGTAGCTCGACTCGTGCCAAGACCGCTAAATCCAGCTCAAATGGCACACCGGAAATCAACGTTTCGGTGCGCACTGTGAACGGGCGCTTTCTCGAAGTGCGAACGCACATGCCGCGCGAATTCGCGGCCCTCGAAACCGATTTCAAAGCCACTATTTCGAAATACTTCTCGCGCGGAACGATCGATCTTTTTATCAACCGTAAAGCATCGACAGCGAACGCCAAAGTTTCTGTGAATTCAGATCTGGCAAAGGAATGGCTGAAGGGTGTTCGCAGCCTTGCCAAAGAACTTAAGCTCGCAAAAGAGCCATCCCTTGAGACGATTCTTCAAATTCCGGAACTCGTCACATTCGATCAGGATGCTGAGCCGAATGAGGCTGAGAAAAAACTAGTCAAGAAGCTGGTCGAAGAAGCCGTAGAGGCTTGTGACGCCGAGCGGGCGCGCGAAGGTAAGTCGCTTCAGGCTGAGCTCGCAAAGCTTTGCAAACAGCTCGAAGCGTTGGTCGAGCAGATGCAGACTTTGAAGACCGAAGCGAATCGCGAACTCGAAAAACGCTATCGAGACCGTCTGAAAGACGGGTTTGCGAAACTTGGCTTAGGCGGCGACATCGACCAGCAGCGAATTGCACAAGAGATGGTGATTCAGCTCGATCGTTCGGATATCGGTGAAGAGCTGGTTCGTTTGACCGAGCACTTGCGAGCTTACAAGGTTTTGATTGCAGGGCAGGATGCGCAAGGAAAGAAACTCGATTTCTATGCGCAAGAGCTTCTGCGCGAAGTGAATACGATCGGATCAAAGAGCCAGATCACGAAGCTCACAGCTCTCGTGGTCGATGCAAAAACGATCGTTGAGCGCATCAGGGAACAGGTACAGAACGCGGAATGAGCGACAAAGTACGGATGATCATCATCGCTGCTCCAAGCGGCGCCGGAAAATCGAGTTTCGTGGATAAAATCACGAAGGAATTACCGCGTCTTTGCGACACCATCACGTACACCACTCGGCCCATGCGAGCGGGTGAGAGCGAAGGCAATCCATATCACTTTGTCTCATACGATCGCTTTCAAGAACTCAGAGAGCAGAACTTCTTCGTTGAGTGGGCGATCGTGCACCAAAACTTCTACGGAACCCCGATCCATCAGCTCGAGGACGCTTGGAAGGACGACCGGGTGATCATCATGGACGTGGACGTTCAGGGTGCTGAGACTTTCCGTAAAAAATTTCCGGATGCTGTTTCGATTTTTATCCTACCTCCGAGCATTGACGAGCTGCGTCGAAGAGTTACTAAGCGCGACGGTAAGGTGCCTGCTGACCTTGAAGTTCGAATGAAGAACGCTGAGCGCGAGATCGAGCAGGCGGGACACTTCGATTTCAAGCTGATCAACGATGAATTTGATCGGTCTTATCA
>DATLHP010000212.1:0-5557 GCA_035539835.1 Bdellovibrionales bacterium | reverse complement strand
GTCGTAAAGACCCCACAAGTTGGCTTGTGTGATTCGGGCACTCAGCTGATTGGTCGACGATAGTGGTAGAACGCCTTCGACCGAGCCGAGAAAAGCACTGTTATCGAATGTCGAAATGAATGGAAAGGTAAGCGATCCAGGGGTTTCACCGCTGTTGCGAGCGAGAACTGAGAGTGCGCGAATCTTCGTTTTACCAAGACCAAATTGCGTGAAAAGAGTTCCGCGCGTCGTATCGCTGTCGTTGTTGTTTCGTTCACCAGAGTCGTCGGTGCTGATGGCGTCGTAAGAAAAATTCCCAGGTCTTGCTTCACGGAAAATGCTGATCTGAGAAAGTGGCTCTGTCGGTGGGCCTGATTTTCCGAATGGCGCAACAGCGAGAAGGCTTCTGGTTCCCAAAGACTTGAAGTCATTTTCTGTTGAGAGCGTGACGCCGACGGCGGGTCTTTCGAAAATCCGCAAACGATGATCAAGAGCTCCAGCCATCGCTGCCGGCCCGTAAAACACAGAAGCAGGCCCTTTGATGATCGTTGCCGATTTCAAAATTTCGATTGGAAAGAAGATGTCGTTGGCACCGACTCCATCGGCCGTGTTGAGCGGAATTCCTTCGAGAAGTCGAAGAACTCGATCCGCCTGCGCTGAGCCGCGAATCGAAACAACCGGACTTCCGGATTCTCGCACGGCCATTCCCGGCACTGAATTCAGAGATTCGGCGATGCTCGCATTTCCGTGTTGCATCAGCTCTTGATCGAGTTCGTAGACAGGCCAAGAGCCGACTCGTTCAGAAACGGCTGAAAGCGGAGAAGCAGTGACGATTTCAAGAGGCTGATTTTGAACTTGTGCTTGCGCGAGCGAGGCGAAAACCAAGCCCAGCGCAAAACCGATTTTTTTCATGTCGTCTGATTTAACAGATCGGCAGGCACTGAGCCAGCAAGGATGGATTGCGCCAATCGCAAATGATCCGGATGGCCGACGATGCGGCTGACATCGCTCATCGACTTTGGCTCTGGATGCGCTAGGTTCGCCTTCTTAAGGTTCAACATGCGTGCGCAGTTATCTTCCACAACGGATAGTTCAAGTTCACCATCACGCACGGCTTTTTCCACAGCGTCGATTGCAATCGGCGGACTATCAGTTTCATTGCAGTAAAGAAGAATATTGCATCCGGCCTTGAGGGCGCGCACAGCAATGACCGGTTTTGGATAATTTTGCTTCAATGCGCCCATGTCGAGGTCATCGGTAATAATGAGTTCGCGGTAACGCATTTTTTCGCGCAGAAGTTTCTTTAAGAAAATTTCGCTGAGAGTAGCCGGCCACTCGGGATCGATTTTTGGGTAACGAATGTGAGCCGCCATGATGAGATCAAGGCGTGCGCGAATGACCTTCTTAAATGGCTCAAGCTCGAATGCTTCGAGTTCTTCGAGCGTCTTTTGTTCAACCGGAAGACCGTGGTGACTATCGATCAAAGTGTCGCCATGGCCTGGAAAATGCTTTGCACACGGAATCACGCCAGCCTTGATGTATCCGCGAACAAGAGCTGAGCCAAGCCGGCCCACTGGTTCTGCCGTTGTACCGAGTGCGCGATCGCCAATGACGGTGTTCGCTGGATTCGAAAAAATGTCGATGCTCGGTGCAAAGTCGAGATTGATACCGACCGCGCGAAGCTCATCGCCCATCATCTGGGCAAAGCGAAATGCAACCGATGTTGAATCGATTTTTCCGACATGAGCGAGTGCTGGAAATTGAGTGAAGGGAGGGCGCAGGCGATGAACTCGGCCGCCTTCCATGTCGATCGAAATCGTGAACGGAGCCTTGTCGCGCATTTTGTGGCGCAGCTCTTGAATCGAAGCGCAAAGGTCACGAACCTGTTCGGCGCCGCCTTCGACATTTCGTCGAAACAGAATGATTCCACCGATGTTGTTGTCGACGATGAATGTCTTTTCGGCCTCGGTGAGAGTCAGGCCTTCGATACCCATGATGACTTGTTGACCAATTGATTGGCGAAGATTTTGTGAGTTCGACACAGGAGGCTCCTACAGAAAACAATTCCAGCACGAGCCTAATACGATTGCACGAGCTAAAACTGAAGTTCACTTCTTTCGCGAGGGGAAAGACGTTTTCTGAGTGCCTCGCCTAGCACTTGAACCGATGCGACTAAGATCACAATTGCAAGACCTGTGAATAGGTTCACATGAGGCGCTTCGGTGAGATTCAGGCGGCCATGATTCATCAATGTGCCCCAGCTCGGCGTTCCCGACGAGACGCCGAGACCGAGAAAACTTAAGCCGGATTCTGCTAAAATCACGCCAGAAATTCCGTAGGTTGCTTGCACGCTAAGAATGGATGCGATGGATGGCCAAATGTGTCGACCCAAAAGCCTCGACGAAGAAGCGCCGCATGCGAGGGCCGCCGTCACATAGTCGCGGGATTTCAAATGAAGAACTTCAGCCCGAACCAAACGTGCAAAGCCAGCCCAGCTTGTTAGGCAAAGGGCGAGTAGGAGATTGAAAGTCGAAGGACCAAGAACGGCGACGAGAGAAAGTGCGAGAAGAAATCCTGGAAAGGCTTGAACCATATCAATCATTCGCGTCAAAGCGAGATCAATGTATCCGCCCATGTATCCAGCCAACGATCCAATCATGAGTCCGATGAAAACGCCGATAGCGACCGTTGCTAAAGAAATCGAGAGAGTCGTACGGGCCCCTAACATGATTTCTGAAAGCACATCGACACCGTTGTGATCGCGTCCCAATAGAGCTTCAGAGCTTGGAGGAGCAAAGCGTAGTGCGAGATCGGGATGCAGTGTCGGATCCGGAGCAATCAGCGGAGAAAAAACCGCGATCAGAAAGAACGCGCATAGAATTCCAAGCGCAATCCTGACTTTCACGACGCCTCTCGCATTCTCGGATGCAAAGCCGCCTGCACGATTTCGGTGAGCACGTTAACGAGAACGTAAGTGACTGCGATTAAAAGAATGCAGCCTTGAACGACTGGATAGTCGCGTCTTGAGATCGATTGATAGAGCAGTGTTCCGATTCCGGGCCAATCAAAAATGGTTTCAACAATAACTGTGCCGGTGAGAAGTGCGCCAAGCTGAAGTCCGATGACCGTAGCTACGGGAACACTTGCGTTTGCCAGTGCGTGTCTGAAATAGACTCTGATTTCAGGAACGCCTTTTGCGCGCGCCGTGCGAATAAAGTCTTCGCTCAAAGTTTCGAGCATGGCCGCTCGAGTGATTTGCACGAGAACTGCAGAAAGTCCGAGCGAGAGCGTGAAGGCCGGAAGAATCAAGTTTTCAAATCCATCGCGTTCGCTGATCGGAAGCCAATTGAGTTTAAGCGCGAAAAGATAAACAAGAATCGGCCCCGTCCAATACGACGGTGCAGAAGTTCCGAGAAGACTAAAGCCTTTCAAGGCCCTGTCAGGCATACGATCGCGAAAGCGCGCAGCGAGAACGCCGAGCGGAAGACCGATGCAGAGTGCGAGTAGAAATGCGGCGAACGCGAGCTCAAGTGTTGGTTGGAGATGGGTGGCAATGACGTCATTTACTTTGCGTCCGCTCATGAGAGATGTTCCGAGGTCGAAACGCGCGAGGCCTTTTGCGTAGTTCACAAACTGTTGCGTGAGCGGAAGATCGAGACCGATGGCATGTCGAAGGGCCTCGCGATCAGCAGCCGAAGCCTGATCGCCGAGCATGATATCGACGGGGTCACCGGGAATGAAATGTATGAGAAGAAAACTGAAAATCGCGACGCCGATCAAAGCTGGCAAAGCAAGAGCGAGGCGTCGCGCGATGAAGGTCATTGACCGCTGCCGCCTTTGAGCTGAATTCCTTGGCCGGCAGGGACGCCTTCTTTTTTTCCTGGGTTGGTTACCGGTGGTTTCGCCCCTTCAAGAATTTCTTTTTTTGTCGGGCGCGGAGTCGATGCCTCTTCAACAGCTGGCGCGGCAGGCGGTGCTGCTGCCGGAACTGTCGCCGGCGCTGCAAGCGGTACGCCTTGATTCTTTTTCGCAACTGCATTCTCTGTTCCTTTTGGAACAGAGCCGAAGAGCTGATTCAAAGTCGCAGAGTTCAGCGGAAGACCAGCGATGGCATCTTGAATTCCTGCGACGACTTCGGTTGATAGCTGTTGAACGGGCGAGCGCGAGGCGATGAATTCACCTTTTGGCGTAATCCAGTAGATGAAGTTCGTTTTCATGAAGGTGTTCAGAACTTTGTAACTGTTGACGCCAGCAACCGATTCTTCGCCAGCAACGAAGGCTTCGCCTTGATAGACCTGTCCATCTTCTTCAGCGATGGCGTTATAGGTGTAACGGATTTGTGGTTTGATGCCTTCTTTTCCCTGCAACATCATGTAACCGAGAAAGCTCGACAAAAATGCGTCTTTCGGAATTTTGCGTGGCGCAAGCACGGTTCGTTTTCCATTTTCGACCACGGTCGTCGACATCGTGTCGTCTTTGAATGTCGCATCGATCATCTTCGCTTTGTCGCCGGCAAGTTGAGTGTACTGATACGAAATCGGCTTCAGCGAAGAAGTTGAACGACCCTTGACGCTTTCAGTGATGTCGCCAGCTTTCGGGCCTGTTTTGACAAAGTACGTGATAACGAATTCTTTTTTCTTCGGATCGAATTCGTAGCGTTGGATCGTGTAACCGACGTGAACTCCACCGAGCAGAACTTTCGAATAGGCTTCCGATAAAATCTGCGCGTTCGCTCGAGGCGAAATGCCGATTGCCGCAAAGGCGACGAGAGTGAGAATGATTTGTCTCAAATTGAGACGGACAAGTGTTTGAGTGAACAAGACCATGGTCTGCATCCTTGGCTTTCGCGATCGGTGTTCATGACTTCGAGTTTTAGCGTAACAGGCCCTCTAGTTGTCGTCTACATATGGTAGGATCGATGTACCGTGAGAAGGATCTCCGACTTGAAAGCAATTCTGCAAAACGAAGCAGGACAGATGTCCGTTTTCGTTGCGTTGATCTTTCAAGTGCTTTTTGTTTTCTTCGCGATGGTTGTGAACATCGGCATGGCCGTTCACGACAAAATCAATCTGCAAAATGCCGTCGATCTCGGAACCTATTATGCCGCTCAACGACAAGCCGAGATTCTCAACGAGATTGCCCACATCAACTATCAAATCAGACAAGACTACAAGCTTCTCGTCTGGCGTTATCGAGTTCTTGGAATGCTTGGTCGAATTGGTCCGAGCAGCGCGCGCCCTGTTTGGCCTCCGGCATTAACACCGCCCGGAACTCCGTTGCTGGATGCGCGATGGCGATCGGCGACGGAACTCATGGGCGCCCCCGAAGAACCATCGGTTTGTTTGGTGACAGAGATGTGGTCGGATTTACAGCCGCCGACATCCTCCGCCGCTAGAAAGCAGGAACTTTGTCGGATGGACTATGGAGGGCGATTGACGCCGATTCCGAGCATTCCGATTTTCTTGAGCATCATTCCCGGAATCCTCGCAGCCCAAGCCTCTGCCGAGCTTGCGCAAAAAAACGTCGTCGCAACTTGCACTCAGGCGGGAGCGCTCAATTGGGCGTTCACGATGAATAT
>DATLHP010000211.1:0-13591 GCA_035539835.1 Bdellovibrionales bacterium | reverse complement strand
AGAGCGAAACCATTCACTGCGGCAATCACCGGAACCTTCAAAGTTTCCATGCGAGTGAAGAGTCGTTGGCCAGCCGATGCGAATTCCGCAGCTTGAGCTGGATTCAAAGATTCAAATTGTTTGATATCAGCGCCAGCAACGAAAGCTTTCTCGCCGAAGCCCGTAAGAATCACCGCACGAACCGACGAGTCTTTCTCGACGGCATCAAGAAGCATCGAGAGCGAACTGATCACCACGGCGTTCAAAGCATTGAGTGCCTCGGGACGACTGATCGTCGCCGTCCACACACCGTGTTCTTGTTTTACTAAAAGACTTTCGAATTCCATCGATGACCTCAGTATTGGTAGACGCCGCGGCCTGTTTTCTTTCCGTACCAACCGGCTTCAACGTACTTCGTGAGAAGTGGGCACGGACGATATTTTGGATCGCCGAGACCGTCTTGCAACACGTGCAAGATCGACAAACATGTGTCGAGACCGACGTAGTCAGCAAGCTGCAACGGACCCATTGGTTGGTTTGTTCCGAGTTTCATTGCTTCATCGATGGATTTCGCATCAGCCAATCCTTCGTACAATGCGAAGAATGCTTCGTTGATCATCGGCATCAAGATGCGATTGACGACAAAGCCAGGCATGTCGCGACCTTCGATGAAGGTTTTGCCCATCTTCTCTGCGAGCGCACGAACATCAGCAAATGTTTTATCCGATGTCTGAAGTCCGCGAATGCCTTCTACAAGAAGCATCAACGGAACTGGATTCATAAAGTGCATACCGGCAACAAGCTCTGGACGCTTTGTTGCTGCGGCGATTTTCGTAACCGAAATCGAAGATGTGTTTGTGCAGAGAATCGCGTCTTTTTTAACGACTTCATCGAGCTGCGCGAAGATTTTGAGTTTCAAATCGATGTTCTCAGTCGCCGCTTCGACAACGATTTCGCATTCAGCGAGACCTTTCATGTCGGTGACTGGCTTGATGCGACCAAGAAGCTCTTTTTTCTGTGCTTCGGTCATCTTCTCTTTTTTGATCAAACGATCACAGCTGCTAGAGATCGTTTGCATACCGCGATCAAGAGCTGCGGCATTCACGTCCATCATCACGACGTTGAGGCCGGCTGCCGATGCAACCTGCGCGATACCATTTCCCATTTGTCCTGCGCCCACGACGCCAAGATTTTTAATGCTCATCCATTCACCTCGATTTAATTTTTATTACTTAGAGTCGAGTTCCGAAGCCGCTTGCCGTCGGCGTCAGGCGCCACAAGATCTGCAAGCGATGCGTGTCTTGCTCGACGTTTTCCTGAACGACTTTAGAACCAAAAATATATAGAACCGAATTCTCGTACTTGCTTCGCCAAGCCCAACCAGCTGTGTACTCGATCTCACGATCCTTTGGCGAATCACTTGGGTCGTAGCTGTCGTAGCGAACCAACCAGCTAAAACGATCACTCGATCGATACTCGAAGTCGCCGCGAATGCCGCGAATCTTTTCGACGCCAGAATCCTGGATGACATCTCCACCCGACGCTTCCGTTTCGAACAAAAACGGATCAAAACGCCAGCTCAAGAAAGCATTGGCAATTCGAATGCGAGAAGACTCATCGACATTCAAACCCGCCTCGGTAGAGCTCGAAGTTCCATCAGGATCTGTCGACAGCGGAGTCGTGCCGCCAGTCGTTCCAGAAAAGCCCATGCGAATCGCACGCGGACTCTGCCAACCCCAACGACCTGTGACCCAGATTTCGTTGTCGAGATCAGGCCCACCTTCTCCGTTGTGAACAGCGAAGTCTGTGAAGAAGCCTTTGTTGTCGATATGGTAACTCACGCCGTGATCACGAAGATTCACGATGCGTTTTGAGTAAATGAAACTGCGTGGAAAACGAAGCTGCTCTTCGATGTCCCCGCCCTCAAGTCCGTATTGAATCGGCACAAGACCGGCGCGCAACATTCCGAACGACGTATCCGCTTGTCCGTAGGCTTCAATCAAACCGAGTTCGTCAGTGGGACCAGGGCCGTAACGTGCCGGCTGCCCGATCAAACTCTTCGATCCGAGTTTCATTTTCGCAGAGATCATTTCATCGCGAATCCAGCTCGCGGCGATGAAAGAACGGCCGATGTCGAAGTGACCACGCTTTGGTTCATCGAGCGTAAAAGCAGGCTCGATCAACAAACCCGAAAGCGTTAGTTCACCGAGGTTCTCAGCCTCCGCTCGCAAAGCTGGAAGCATGAGCGTCAACATGATGAAAGCGCGTAAAAAAGTCCTCACGATCGCGACAGTATCTCGCGCGACTCATGCGGTCTAGCCTTACGATCTGGTCTTGCCCAATAGAGAGAACAATTTAGGCTAGAGGCATAATGCGTCATTTTCTTCCGAGAGCGGCGGTTGCGCTCGTTATTTTTGGAATCTCGCATGTCCTTGCGATTCGAGAGTGTGAGGCGACTCCGGTTTTTAAACGGATCGACAGCCGCTTTTCCTCTGGGGACTACTCGCGCCAATGGCTTGAAGACCATATTGATGGCGTCCAAATGCAGCAGTGGTACCAGGTCGAAACAGACGATAAACGCCGCGGGTGGATTGCCGAAGATCACATACTGACACCTCTGAAACTCGTTAGCGAAGCGACGCTCACCGAAGACGCTCCGCTGCGTTCAAGTCCCTCTCTCGATGATCTTTTACCAGGCCGAGTGCTGAAAAAAGCGACATCTGTTCTCATTCTGGAAGTCCTAGGATCGTGGGCGCGGACGCAGCCTCTACCGGCCTCAGAAAACCAAGAGTCATGGATCCCGACGGATCTTTTGCAACCGAAAGTCGAAAACGGTGGTTCGAGAGCATTCGTCCACACAAGCTGCCCACTCTTCGTGATGCCGGGCCAATACGGTCGGCAGATCGAAACGATCGATGAACAAACCTATGTCGACATTCTTTCCGAAAAGAAAGATTGGTTCGAAGTCAGAACAAGAACTTCGACCGGCTTCGTTGAAAAACGAAATCTATGGAGCGCGCGCGATCTCAATGCCAAGGCAGCACGCCCAGCACTTTTGCAAACACCGCTTCGTTCTGAAGCCTCACCGACCGCTGATCTTGTCGCCAATCTCGGACTCGGAACAAAACTCAGTATCGTTTCATCGAAAGCTTTGAAATGGGGACGCGTTAAAATTAGCTCTCTCGGCACCATGTGGTGGCCAATCATGGAAGACGAAGCGCAATCGAAACTGCAAGCCACGGACGCTCCGACCATCGTTCGTAGCGAAGATCTTTTTAAGCGAAAGATTTTTGATATGGCTGCAAGCCAAACAATCCCCTCGCTAAAGTTTCTTTCGGCGGACGGAGTGTATCGAACTCTTGATAACGACCGATGGACGAAAATTCCGACTTTCAAAAACGAAAACTATCCGATTGCGATCGCGAAGAACGGATCCGTTTTCGTCGGCCCCTATCGCAGCGACAATCACGGTGAAACTTTTCAGCAATGGATTCGTTGGGATGGTCTCGTGTCGTCGTTACGCCGAGATCGCGTGCGTTCTGACAAAGTGCGAATCGCGGAAATTCGCCCGGATGATGAAGAAGGACGGCAGATCACTCTTCGACTTTCGACAGCCGATGGACAGTCAATTCGACTCCGCACTCACGACGGCGGCCGTAACTGGTCGCGATTCTAAAGACGCATATCCTCACAGAGATAAACTGGGCTTCAGCTTACCTCCGAATTTAACTTCTCAATGATTAGGGACTGCAGACGATTTCTCGCTCTGGACTGTTGAAGTTCCTCTCCCTATCTAAAGTAAAGACATCGACTAAAAGCGCCAAATGAATCGTGAACTTATCCCGAATCGTTTTTCGATTTGAGAGTTAGTTCGACGAAACACGGATGCTGAGCGGGCTCTCTGTTTGCCGTCAGGCTCCCCTGATCTTGCAATGCAAGGCTTCGGGGAAAACGACTTTTGGGCTCGTCAGAGAAATGTTCGCGGGCTCAAACAATTCAAGTCTCAACGGGGGATCACAAATGAAAGCTCAGCTTAGCAAATACATCTTGGCGGGAACGACTTCGCTTTTGCTCATGGCTCAAGAAGCTAGTGCCGCAGATCAACTCGCTATCAAGAGCCCAGTCGCTGGGTCACAGATTGCGACGAAATTCATAATGACTGGCACCTGCTTTCGCAATAGCGGCAATGTCACAGTGTCAGGTCATGTCGCAAACAGTGCATCCGTTCGCTGTACTACGACCGGTTCATTTACAGCGGCTGCGCAAGTCCTCGGCGGAACCGGCGGCAAAAAAATCACGGTCTCACAGACATTTCGTGGCAAACGCTATTCGGCATCGATCATCTATCAATATGTAGCACCGACGCCGACAGCGACTCCGACTCCGGCGCCAACTCCGGCAGCGACACCGAAACCTTCTCCGACTCCAGCGCCGACCCCGGCAGCGACACCTAAGCCAACTCCAACTCCGACGCCAACTCCGGCGGCGACACCGAAGCCTTCTCCGACCCCGGTGCCAACTCCGGCGGCGACTCCAATTGCTGGTTTGCCGAAGGGAATCCCTACCGGCGCTACGAGAATGCCTTCTTCAGTGATCGATATGCAGACGTCTCGCTTCGTCAGCCCTGCAGGCAATGACGCCAACGCAGGAACTCAAGCATCACCGTGGAAGACGCTGCAGTTTGCGGCGAACCAGTTGGTACCTGGCGATACTCTCGTCGTTCGCGGCGGACGTTATCCTGAGACCGTGACACTCACACGAGGCGGTCTCAGCGGACAACCGATTCGTATTATCGCTTATCCAAATGAAACTCCACTTCTCGATGGCGCCGATGCGATCGGCAACTGGAAGCAATGTACATCAAGCGCGGAATGCGGCGGCGTCGTCGACTTTTCGAAGGTGTACTATGCGCCGTATTCGAGAGGAGTTCTCGAAGGCCATCTCGTTGAAGGGGAAAAACCTCTCTACCGCGCACAGTGGCCAGAACAACCACACGACTTCTACAAAGAGGACGTCGCTTACTACTTGAAGCCAGCCCAAGTCAGCGGAACGAAAACGTCGATCAATGATCCAACAAATCTTTCAAAATTCACACAGCTCAACGGCGCTTATGTTTACACATGGACCGTCGACAACCGTATCGCCGCTCGCAAGATCCTTTCGTTCAATCCTTCAGCTGGAGCCATTAGCTTCGATATCATCGACAAGATTCGCGCAACCGAAGACTACTCGCTCTTCAACCACATTGGCTTCTTGAAGAAGCCAGGCAGTTACGTGGTCGATGAGCAAAATCAACGGATCTACGTCATTCCATATGCAAACGCTTCGGACATCCGGGTTTCGATGCGAATCAATGCTTTCAATATCAACGGGCAAAGCAACGTCACCCTCGACGGGATGAAAGTCACCGGTTACTCCGGCGGACAAATCAACCAAGGATTGGCAGTTTTCAACATCTACGGAAAGCCGGCATCCAATCTCAGAATCCAAAACTTCAGAATCGTCGGCATGCGTTCAGAATCCAACTACGGAACGATCACGATCAACAATTGCACGAACTGTGTTTTTGCCGGCAATCACATCGAAAGAAACGGAAACCGCGCATTCTTGGTCGGCTCGAGCTCGAACCTCCTTTTCACAGGAAACTTCATCACGACGAACTACGGCTCAGGCATCGCACTGATGAGTGTTAAAGACAGCGTTGTTGAAAAGAACACTGTCGTAAACAACAACGGTATTCACGCCAACGGTATCTCGGTTTATGAGTTCAGCAGCAACGTTCGTGTCGCCGGAAACTACCTATACAACGCGAACTACGCGCTCACCATCCAAGCGTCGAATGACACGTTGGTTGAAGGAAACTACATGAGCACCGCGGCTTCGCGCGTTCTCGTGAACTACGGGCATTCGACCGTCGAACGCGCTGCGAACCGCACCATCATTCGTTACAACACGATCTTGGGTTCGAAAGCTCACGCGGCTCTGTTCAATGGCGCAAACAACGCGGGTTTCGTTGCTGAAAACAACATCGTCGATGGCTGGGGAGCTGACGCCGCCGCCATCAGCACTTTGAACAATAACTTGTTCGTGGGACTTTCGTGGGCGCAAACGGAAGCGAGCTTGGGTCCAAGTCAGATTCTCTACAAGGGAAATCTCTCGGATCTCTTCGTCGACTACGTAAACGGCGACTATCGATTGAAGAGGGGCCTTCTCATTAGCGGAAAAGACCCGTGCTCGTTCTCGACGAGCGCCACTGCAGTCGTAGCTTTTGGTTGTCAGTAATTCGGAAGACTACATGCGCGCAAATGCTTCGACCATTTGCGCGCGCGTTTTTTCGAGAAGCGCTTCGATTTGATCAGGCGTCAGACCCGCTGTTGGAATCGACGGTAATACTTCGATTTTGACCGTACGGTGCCACTCACCGACGTTCACGAAAACTGTGCTCTTCGGAAGCACATCGTACCCGCCCTTAATGACGACTGGAACGATCGGGACGCCCGCATTTCTTGCGAATACAAATGGGCCTTTTTTGAATCTTCCGATCACCGGCTCTTTTTGCCGAGTGCCTTCAGGCGCAAGAACGTAAATGATATCCTCTTGAAATGCTCGCTCCGCATCTTTGTAGATGCGCATGACTTCACTGCGATTATCGCGGGCGATAGGCAGTGTTCCGACCGCGCGCATTCCCGGACCAAAGATCGGAATCTTGAAGAGTTCAATCTTTGCGCCGAACCGGATTTGTCGATCCGTTGCCGCGAAAATCAATGGAATGTCGAAATGACTTTGGTGGTTGAAGACGGCGATCCCGCCGCCTTTGGCTGGAAGATTCTCAGCGCCGCGCACATCAATTCGTATCCCGAAAATGAACAGCAGCCCTCTTCCCCACTGACGGGCCATCCATGAAAGCGAGCGCTTGGCACCGAGGGTTCCTGCGGTCACGACCGCAGCGCACCAGAAGGCTGTTGTGAGCAATCCGAGGATGGCTCCGATGACGGCGCGGATACGAGTCAAAATTCCGATCATCTCAAGTGTTCTCCGAGGACCCGCGCTCGCGCTTTTCTACGTTGGCGGTCTTTGTAAGCGTCGTGAGCCATTGGCCCACTCATATTGCGAGAATAGGTTTCGACATCGACGATCTGAACTTCATAAGGATAGAAGAAGCTGAACGGTTTTTTGTCTCCGCCTTCTCCAATCGTCACGGTCACCAGCTTCCGATTGATGAACTTCAAGAATCGATAGTCTGGCCCCGAAAATTCATTGAGCTTCTCGAGATAGTTTGCCTGATCCTTCGATTCCGCTAGGTGTGCCATCAGGGCTTCGCGTACGACATTGTCGTCGACGACTTCACCACGTTTTTCAATCGCTTTTAACTCTTCCATGACTTCGAGAAAAAGATTGATGGGGTACAGCGTGTTCGCACTCTGATCCGGGATGATGTGTGGATAGCTGATGAGATGCTGATCAACGAGAAAACGGACGACTCTGAAAGAATCAAATAGCGACCGAGTGACAAAACGAACACCGATCTTATCGAGCAGACTCAAAGCGACTCGTTCTGAACGAGCCAAAAGTTTGATCGCCGAACTCGCCGTTGTTTTGAACGGTTTGATTTCAAACTTATGCAGCTGAATTCCGCCACGCGGCTCGTTCGGCCCCAACACCGATTTACCGGCGATGTCGTCAACGACGATGGCGTCCTGCAGGGGTTTTAATAGACTCGCTTGAATCTGATCACGAAATGCAGAGAAAAGATCGTTTCTGAGATGCACGAAAACATGCATGACTCGCAAAACGGCACACGACCACTTTTGTAATTCGTGATGTGCTTCCAAACGACTCGACGCCAAGATCAAAAGCTTTGATAAATCGCCTAAAGTCGTTGGATCCGCGACATCCATCGGGATATTTTCGCCTTCATTCAAAAACTGCTCTTGGATCAGCGCAACCGCGCGACGATGAATGCCCCACAGAAGCTCGGTGTCACCGGGACTATCGAGATCATATCCGTAGGCAGTGATGAACTGCTTGGCTTCGTCACGTGTATGGATGTTGAGTCGCGGAGTATCGATGGCCGAAACGCCACCGATGACGCAATCAAGGACCTGGCGATTGAAATGGAAGTTAGAAGGTGTGAAAGGTTGATTCACGGTCATCGGGCCTCGTTGGTCCAATGAGACCAACCGAAGCCCGCGTTGTCATTAACTTTCAATGAAACTGGTTACTTACAGGCAAAGATGTCGCAAGTCGGAATCTTCAGGTATTCGAAATATCCTGCCGACCCTTCACCGCTACCGTCCCACATGCTTTGCACATCGAAGGTCATGCGAGCTTTGAACATTCCGGCCGCCATCGTACCTTCGAGGCGAATGTAGTTTTCGATCATGCCGCCATCGCCGACTTGCTGATACTCAAGGTATGCCTCGTTGCCTCTAACTTCACCATAGATCAACTTGAACTCCATACCAGGAAGTCCCGGCAAGCTCGCATCGTCAAAGCGATCGAAGACCGCGATCACCAACCGACTCTGATTCGTCGCATACGCATTGCCTTGATCGTTCCGTACCTTCGCGTTTCCTTCGAGAAGGACTTTTGCACCAACATAGAGTCCGGTCTCTGCGTCAGGCTGTGCAGAAACATAACCAACACTCTCATTGTCGATGACCATTTCCATCATCTTTGCAACGAGCTCGTTAAAGTCTTCTTGATAATATGGATCAGAGACAACAGCTCCGTTGATACGTACGCCTGCCAAAGTCGCGCTTGTCGTCGATCCTTCCGGCACACGCGAACGGCTCGAGTTTCCACCGCGAGATTGTTTCACCGCCGCAGAATCATCCTTCTTTGGCTGACATGCAGTCATCAGCACCGCCAACATCATCAATCCAAGAATGCGTTTCATATAAACCTTCCTTCCAACCAAACAAAAAACCCTTCACCCAAGTACTAGGGCAAGGATGGTGCCGGGCTGGTGTCTCATTTTGAGACACGGCTTCTTGGTTAATTGCAGATGAGCGAAAGATTTGACTCGCGAATTACTCTCGCGAGCCGGGTGCGCTGATCAACGTTCAACGCTTGTCTGATTTATAGACACTGAATGGAGCCGGGGCGGCGTCATATCAAAAAGCTTACCTTTGATATCAAAACGAAGACGCGTCCCCGCCTTTAACAAAATGCCTGATTGAGAACTCTCGTTCAGCATGGCGATACCGTCGGCAGCCAGAGTCAATTCAGCGACATCACCCGATGGATAGAATACGACGCGTCCTTTGACCCTATACGTTCCAATGCGTGTTTTCAGCTGGGAGCCATACGCCGCCCAGCCTGTTTCGACTTCCCCATTCAAACAAAATTTCGGAAGAACCGGTTCTCCGTTTTCATTCAGGAAACTGAGAACCGCAGAGTGAACCTCATATGTAACGAAGCCTGCGTTTCGAAGGTTCTCTAAGAAAACTTCGGTCGAAGAAGTCGCAAAATCCGTCGACGCAATGTAAGCGACAAACGGCCGAAGCTGCGAAGAATCGCGCGTACCCCATTGCGCTAACTCTGCGTAGATCAACTCGTGCAAGAGAAGTCCGGCTTGGTCATTGAGACTCATCTTCTCATAAAGGTTTTGGTCGATTTGAATGCGCTTACCCGTTGGACGTAAATCTTCCGGCACCTGAAAGGCGACCTGCTTGAGACTGCAGCCATCTGGAATCGCTGCATGGAGTGGTCCGGTGTCGTCGATGGCAGGAATCTCTCCGAAGACGAAGATATCCTTCAAATGATCGATAGCAGAACGATAGTTCACAGCACGAAGCGGCGAATGTCTTTGAAGCGATATCAGAAGGATCGAAAGCTTCTCTTCAACACTGTCACCTTCGTCCATTCGACCGATTTGCCAATGGCGCCCGGTCCGCTCTGCCTCGAAGAAATCGAGAAGACGAACCGTTTCTGTACCATCCGACTTTCGACAAACCACGGCGCTTCCACCGTTTCCGACCGAAACGCCGGCGAATGAAGAGCCCGATGCAAAGATGACCACAGCAACAAAAACCGCAGCAAGAATCGATCTCATGTCAGTCCTACCTTCGTTGAAGTTTTGTCCAATGAAAAGAACTGCCCCGAGAGACAATAGAGCTTCTCTTTTTTGTCGCCGGAGCTGCCGAACTCGGACAAAAATTCTTCAATGAATTTCTGGATTCGTCCCATTGCACGTTCGTAGTCGCTCGCACTGATAGCGACGATGTTCGACGTCAGCATTCGTTGATGCGTGTCTTGTTCATCAATAGCGACAGCCGCTTTACTGATAATCTGGCGATGGAAGTCACGAATAGCCGCGTTCGGTACGTTCTTCCCGACCACGCTCAACTCCGCTCCTCGGCTGTATACTTCGCCATCACGAACTAGGAGACCTAAATCAACAAGACGATTCATTGATTCAAGTGCTTTCGTGTGACTGATACCCAATCGCTCTGCGACGCGGTCGGATGTCAGCTTTAAACTGCGAATCCCAGCGAGTTCCAGGATCGCCATGTGCTGCCATTCCGAGACGAGTTTGAAAGTGTCGAGCGGAATCTCGTTCGCAGTGTGATATTTTTTTTGAATTTTCAAACGATCCTTGGCTGCTTTCCTTTGCAACGCCGTTCTCGCAAACTCGCTTTCAATCAAACTCCAGGTCAACTCTGTTTCATGATCTTCTAGTTGGAGGTTCGGAGCGATTTGTTGGAGAAGCTTTCGGGATATTCCTCCCCGCCCTTTGAGAATATCACTGAGATTAGAAACAGAGAGACCGAGGTCGCGCGCATAAGCACGCAATGAGTAGTTCGGATTGCGTTGGTGGCGCAGCTTATACTCCTCACCAAGAAAAGCGCGGAGAGATGAAGCCTTAGACAAGTTTGGTCGCATGAGCGCGAACCTGTCACAGTGGTTTTAACAAGTAAAGCCACTACCCCCTAGAGCTGGAGATAGTGGAAGACTTTTCTGTTCGGTAAAGTTCGGATGATAGAAATTGCGGGCTCGAAGCTCACATTCTACACAATCGCTTTAATAAAACTTGCGGTCGTTTTTCGCCATATTTCTGAGTGGAGTCGACGGTTTAAATCGAATTCCATACTGAGTGGCAAAGACTTCGAGTTCATCGGCGATCGCCTGAGTTCCAACCGTGTCGGCCCAACGTAGAAGCCCTCCGCGGAACGGCGGAAAGCCCGTGCCTGTGATCATCGCCAGATCGACTTCATCCGGAGTCTCAACGATACGTTCTTCGATGAGGGCAAGAGCCGCTTCGTTCACCATCGTAAAGAGTCCGCGATGCAGAACTTCTTTGTCGCTGAGCTTGTCGGTCGGTGGTTTCAAACCAAGATCCGCATAGACCGATTGATCCACGCCTTGGGCTTTTCCCTTTTCATCGTAACGATAGAAGCCCTTTTTGTTTTTCTTACCAAAGCGTCCCGACTCGCCGAGTTTTTTCATCGATGGCGCGATCATGATTCGCTCGCCGAGTGTTTCGTGGAAAATCTTGGCGACCTTCACGCCGACGTCGATACCGATTTCGTCGAGCAACGCGAACGGACCCATTGGCATTCCGAAATGCTTTTTGTAGAGGTTGTCGACTTTCTCGACCGACATTCCATCCTCAAGCAGCCACGCAGCCTCGATCAGATACGGAAGCAACAATCGGTTCACAAGGAATCCAGGGCCGTCTTTCACGACAACTGGAAGCTTGCCCATCTTCTTCGACAAATCGAAGATCGTCGCGACGGCCACATCACTTGTTTTGTCGCCGCGAATGACCTCAACCAACGGCATTTTATCGACCGGGTTGAAAAAGTGCATGCCGACGAAATTCTCTGGATTTGGATGTCCTTTCGACATCTCTGAAACCGACAATGACGACGTGTTGGTCGCAATGATCGCATCCGCTCGGCAATGCTTTGCCGTCTCGCCGATGACTTTCTTTTTGATATTCATGTCTTCGACGATCGCTTCAACAACGACATCGAGCTGACCGAATCCAGCGAAGTCGAGACCGCCCGTGACGAGATTCATCTTTTGATTGAATTCATAGTTGTTGATGCGTTTGCGCTTTACGAGTTTCGACCAAAGACTGCGCGCATGCGAGAAGCCGAGTGCGAGAGCCGCGTTGTTGATATCTTTCATACGGACTTCGATGCCGCGATCAGCCGCTACGAAAGCGATACCGCCGCCCATCGTACCAGCACCAAGAACACCAATGCGTTTCACCGGAAGCGGTTTCACATCACCAGCGACGCCTGACTTCTTTTTCACGCCTTCCATCAAAAAGAAGACGTTGATGAGATGCTTCGATACGTCAGTCACCGCAACGTCGCAGAACCCAGCCATCTCGATATCGAGCGCCTTTTCGCGATTGCTCATGCCGTAAGTCTTTTTGATGACCTCGATTGCTTTGATTGGAGCCGGATAGTGTCCGCTCGTCGCTTTCATCGTCATCTTGTACGCTTCTGAGAAAACCTTCGGTTTCATCAATGGCGACTCGACAAGATGTCCGACCATTCCTCGCGGTTGGAATTTCTTACGGCGCTTGTTCAGCTTGCCGTCGCGAATTAGGCTTTCAGCGAATTGAATAGCTTGATTCTCGAGAATCGAAGGATGAACGACTTGATCAACCAGACCGATCTTCAAAGCCTTGTTCGCATCAACTGATTTGCCCTGCAAAATGATATCAAGTGATGCTTGAAGACCGACCGTGCGCGGAAGACGAACGCATCCGCCAAAGCCCGGAATGATTCCGAGTTTTACTTCTGGAAGTCCGATACGAGTCGCACTGTCGTCAGTCGCGATACGATAGTCACAGGCGAGAACCAACTCACAGCCGCCGCCGAGGCAGGCCCCGTGAATGGCGGCAATCACCGGAATATTCATGTCTTCAAGAGAATTGAGGATCGAATGCGCCTCTTTCAACACCGGCCCGAACGCCTCTTTTGTTTTGATAGCGCGAATCTCTTCGATGTCTGCGCCAGCAATAAAGATGTTCGATTTGCGCGAGATAAAAACAACAGCTTTGAATTTTGAATTCGAAAGCTCTTGAATCACTTCGCGAAATCGCGCCATCACTGGCGACGAGAGTTTGTTGACCTTTTCTCCGAATAAATCCCACTCAACGAGAGCGACGTCACCTTTCGGTACGATTCTGATACTTTCCTGGATGCTCATCTGATCACGCCTCTCTTTCCAAGATCATCGCGCCACCTTGTCCACCACCGATACAGAGCGTGGCGAGACCGAACTGAACGTTTCGGCGCTGCATTTCCTTCATCAACGTCACGATCAAACGAGTACCTGTTGCACCGACCGGATGACCGAACGCAATCGCTCCGCCATTCACGTTCAGTTTCGCCGGATCAACTTCGCCGAGTGCTTTCGGAAGATCGAGTTTCGTTTGCGCAAACTTGTCGCTCGCGAAAGCTTTGTTACAAGCGATGACTTGTGCCGCGAACGCTTCGTTGATCTCGATGAGGTCGATGTCTTTGAACGAAAGACCGGCGCGTTTCAATGCAATCGGTGTCGCATACACCGGGCCGAGACCCATGCGCTCTGGCTCAAGACCCGCGTACTCATAACCGCGAATGCGCGCGATCGGTTTGTAACCAAG